>JAPLKC010000087.1 GCA_026388255.1 Pseudomonadota bacterium
AGTTTATTCTTTCCCCCTTCCGGAACATTTATGATAAAATGGTTAAGATTAAATGAAAGCAAATACCAGAAGATGTTGGGAAAATTATCAAAATAACAAACCGGCAGGTTAGAATCAGATATACTGCTTACAAAAATATATTATATTCGGTAAACACTACTCAGGGAGGTAGAGAATGAGAGGAAAAACAACCAGGATGCTCCTGATTGGAGCGGTGGTTATAATTGCGTTGGCAGCATCAAGAATAACAAACTTTTATGTTGACTGGCTGTTTTTTGAAGAGGTGGCCTATGGGAATGTATTTCTGAAAACATTTTCCACCGAGATTTTTACAGGTCTTATTTTCGGTTTAATATCCTTCATCGTTGTCCTTGTCAACATGCTCTTGGTGAGCCGGATGCAATTTCCTTCCGTCAATATTGCCTTATCGCAACAAATGGGTATTTCCCTGAACCTGGATATGCTGAACAGATTTTCAAAGCCTTTCAGTGTTCTTGTTGCAGCAATTATAGGTTTTCTCGGAGGGACATGGGGGAGCAGCTTCTGGTCTCAGACGCTTATTTTTCTTAACAGCATAGATACAGGCATGAAAGACCCCATCCTGGGTAAGGATGTAGGCTTTTATCTTTTCAAACTCCCTTTTTATGAATTACTCACCGCCTATGCGGGTTTCATTATTTTTATCACGCTCATTCTTGTTATCGCAGCCTATGCAGTGAGAGGCGGCTTTCTTGCAAGCAGCGCAGGCATATCCCTTTCAAAAGAAGCAAAAAGGCACATCGGCATCCTTGCCGGATTATTCCTTTTCAAGATTGCCTCCGGTTTCTATCTCGACCGCTTTGAGTTGCTCTATTCGGCACATGGGGTGATTGTGGGCGCAGGCTACACCGATGTGAATGCGAGGCTTTTTGTTCTTGGCTTGCTCTCATTGCTTACAATCATTGCCGGTTTTGCCTTTATTACTGCATTTACGAGGGTGTCGTGGAAGATTACCCTCTACCCCCTTGCCCTGGTATTGCTGGTTTATATCGTTGGTATCGTTGTCTATCCGGCACTGATCCAGAATTTTAAGGTTGCCCCGAACGAACTTGACGTTGAGAAACCATTTATAGAACATCATATTGCCTTTACAAAGTACGGATACAATCTTAAAAATGTGTCTGTCAGGCCCTTTAACGTTTCATACGGCCTAACCGAAAAGGATGTTCAGAAAAATTCCGCCACCATAAAGAACATCCGACTGTGGGACGAATCACCGCTGCTCAAGACTTACAGTCAGTTACAGCAGATAAGAACATACTACCGGTTTACGAATATCGATAATGACCGCTATACCATAGACGGTGAATACAGACAGGTCATGCTGTCGGCAAGGGAATTGTCTTATGACGATCTTCCGAGTAAATCCTGGATTAATGAAAAATTTGTCTTTACACACGGCAATGGCATTACCATGGGGCCGGTAAGCCGTATTACACGGGAGGGGCTGCCGGAGTTCATTATAAAGGATATTCCGCCTGTTTCCAGCTCTGACATAAAGATAACAACGCCGGAGATATATTTTGGCGAACTCACCGGCGACTATGCAATCGTGAATACAAAGATTCCCGAATTCAGCTACCCCACCTCGGAAGGGAACATATACACCTCGTACAAAGGCGGAGGTGGCGTCCCTCTTGACTCTCTGTTGAAGCGCGCATTATTTGCATTATCATTCCGAACCGCTAAAATCGTCCTCTCCTCTGACATAAAGAATGAAAGCAAGATCCTTTATAACAGGAATATTGTGGAAAGGGTTCGTAAGATCGCTCCTTTTCTCAAGCTTGATTCAGATCCATATATTGTAGTTTCAAAGGAAGGAAAACTCTACTGGATCATGGATGCATATACAGTATCCGCCATGCTGCCTTATTCAAAACGTCTCAAGAATCATATAAATTATATGCGGAACTCTGTAAAGATAACGGTGGATGCTTATACCGGAAAGGTAAACTTCTACCTGAGCGATGCCGAAGATGCAATTATTAATGTCTACAACGCTATTTTTCCGGGGCTTTTAAAACCCATGTCCATGATGCCGGCAGACCTGAAGGCGCATATAAGGTATCCGAGAGAATTTTTTGCCATCCAGACGCATATATATGGAACCTATCACATGGAGGACCCGAAGGTCTTTTACAATAAGGAAGACCTGTGGGAAATACCCTCCCGCGCCGAAAAACCCATGGAGCCTTACTACCTGATTATGAAACTCCCGGAGGAAAAGAAAGAGGAATATGCACTGCTGATGCCGTATACGCCTTCAAAAAGAGACAATCTGGCTGCATGGTTTGCGGCAAGATGTGATGAGCCTTATTACGGGAAACTGATTGTTTACACCTTTCCAAGGGACAGGCTTGTTTTCGGGCCGAGGCAGATTGATGCTCGAATAGATCAGGATTCCTTCATTTCCCAGCAGCTAACCCTCTGGGGACAGCGCGGTTCACAGGTCATCCGGGGGAGCCTCCTTATTATACCGGTTGAAACATCGCTCATGTATGTCCAGCCGCTGTATCTTGCGGCAGAGGATAAGGGAGGTCTTCCGGAACTGCGGCGCGTGATTGTGGCATACGAGAATGATGTGGTTATGGATGACAACCTTGAATTATGCCTCCAGCGGCTTTTCGGGGGCAGAAAAGGTGCACCTGTTGCAGCGTCAACAGGGGCAGGGGCAACAGCAGCATCTTCGCCGCAGAAAAAAGCTTCTGTCAATGAACTTTCAAGAGAAGCCATGAAATATTTCGAAAAAGCCAGAGAACTTCAGAAGCAGGGCGACTGGGCAGGTTACGGGGAACAGCTCAAGAAACTCGAACAGGTGCTGAAACAGATGACTACCCAATAAACCCATCTCTTGCGTTCTGTGCTATAATTGCACAAAAGGACAGGGTGTGAAGAAAAGACCTTATCTTATAGCCATATCGCTATTGTTATTGTTATCGATAAGCACAGCCTTTTTAATCCGGGCTGCCTTTATTTCTCATAAATTAAGCAGTTTTGCAGAATATCTTTGCGGGTACAAAATAAGTTTTGCAAGCCTTTCGTTAACGCATTTCGTAAATGCCGGCATATCGGAATTAGAGGTTAGAGAATCAAAGGATAACCGGATAGTTTTTTCAAGCCGTCGCCTTGATATCGAAAGCAAGCCGGGTAGTGTTTTTAAAGGCGAAGTCGAAAAACTTATTTTAAAGGAACCAAAACTGCAATTGCGGCTGGGTGGTGATAAAAAAACCGACCGCTCTTTTATTAAAAAAATCCCTCCCGTTGATATACTTATTGTTCAAAAAGGTGAATTTAAACTTTCTTTTAACTCTTCGCTTTATGAAATAACGTTTAAAAATATTGATCTCCAGGTGAATAATTTTTCTCCGGAAAAAGGGGGTGCACTTACTTTTGAAGCGCTCCTTGACGTTACCCACCCGGAAAACACTGATATTAAAGGACATGGCCGGTGCAAGGGATATATCAAACTGACCGGTCTTATGCCAAAGCCCATAGGGACAGGCTTTCTGGAAATTTATATAGATTCCGGCACACTAAAGGCGACGGCCTTCAAGAATGCTGCCCTGAAATTTGCCCTTAACCTTGAAAAAGACAGAATCACATTTTCAAAAGCAACCCTCTTTGCAGACACCTTAATGTTACAGGGAAACAATAATCACTCTACGATAAAAACATCAACAGTCAGGGCAGATATAATATATAATCTTGAGTCCGGAACGCTGCACGCCGGACAGGTTCAAGGTGAAATACCGGGGCTTGGAATTTTTCAGGGTGCTTACGAAACCGTGCTGAAGGGTGTTTTTCCATGGAAGGCAAGCGTTGAAGCGCCTAATATCGATTTCGCCAGGCTCTTTTCTTTATTTAAGCCATTTTTTGAGAAATTAGGCGATAAGAAATGGTCCATTCAGGGCAAGGGAGCTATTAGAGCCGGGGTTCAGGGCAATATGTCCGGCGAGAAACCGGGGTTTTCAGGAGAGGCAACACTTGAATTCCTGAAAGGCGGGTTCAGTTCGGAAGACGGTACAAAAGCAGGGCAGGGGATAGAAGGGAAGATGATTTTAAAATTCAAGCTTCCCTCAGAGGATAAAAAAGCGGATGCCGTCCTTTCATCAGAACTTTCCTCGGGCGAATATCTGTGGGGAACATATTACAAAGACCTGACAAAAGAACCGGCAAAGTTCTCGACAACAATAAATATTTTTGTGGATAAAAATGAGCATTTACATTTTTATGGCCCCCTCAATCTCTTTGAAACAGGGGAATACGCCTGTAAGGGTCATCTTGATAAGGATAAATGGTCTTTTTCCCTGAGCGCGAAAAAGATTTCCGGCAACAGGATTGCATCTTTTTTTCTGTATGAATATCTCAATCAAAACATCCCTTTTTTTAAAGGTCTTCAGGCAGCGGGCAATATTGACGCAGATATCAATGCTGAAGGTGCGGGGGAAACCTTGCATATAAAAGGCGGCGTGAGGATGAACAATGCATCCTTGATAGTCGAGGACAGCGCTTTGCTGCTCAACAACATAAATATGGCGATTCCCCTTAATCTTTCTTACCCTTTTAGGGAAACATCTTTAAAAGATAAAAATGAAGCCGGTTTTATAAATATAGGAACATTTAAAAAAGGAATAATGAACCTTACAGACCTGAATATCCCCTTAACAGTTTCAGAAAACAGCATATGGCTTTCTGAAGCCGTAAATATACCGTTTTTTAAGGGACAGATTAATATTTTGCAATGTAAGGCAGACAATATTCATTTGCCGTCCGGACGACTTTCCCTGACTTCAACGGTTAAAAACATAGACATAAGTTCATTTCTTCAGAAATTGACGGGCATTCATCTCCCCGGCAATATGGAAGCCAGTTTTCCTATGATTAAATATCAGGACAGGAAATGGGCAACAGAAGGGAAAACTCTCGTAAATATCTTCGGAGGGGAGATAGAGATATCCGACATGTATGCAAAAGACCTCTTTTTGTCATCAAGAAAGATTGGCGGTAATATATATTTCAACAATATAAATCTCGGGAGTATTACCGATGCTATTAAAATCGGCAGGGTTACAGGGATTATCAAAGGTTTTGTAAAAGGCCTGGAGATCGAATATGGACAACCTGCCCGCTTTGCTTTTGAAGTGGATTCTGTCAAAAAGAGTGGCATAGATCAAAAGGTCAGTGTAGATGCCATAGAAAACATCTCTATCATTGGCACAGGTTCAGATGTTGTCGGTATTATATTACGAAGCGGCATAAACCGGTTTTTTAAAGAATATCCATACAGACAAATGGGTATACGATGTGATCTTGAGAATGACAACTTTCATATAAGGGGTAAAATCATTGAATCCGGCAATGAATATCTCATACGCCGGGGTTTCTTCAGGGGTATAGATGTAATCAACCGTGATCCTGAAAATATGGTAAGCTTCAAGGATATGCAGGAGAGGGTCAGCAGAGTGTTCAAACGTGGTGGAAAGGTTTCGGTTTCACCGGTGAGTACAAACTGAAAAGTATATTAACAATCAAGAGGAGGATTATATTATGATAAAAAGGATTAAAAGTCTCACATTTATAGGCATTGCGCTTCTGTCTGCCTGTGTTACCGTAAATATCTATTTCCCTGCCGCTGCCGTTCAAAAAGCTGCTGATGAAATTGTTGATGAAGTGCGCGGTACAAAGGATCAGCAGAAACCCGATAAGAAACCGGGTTCACAAAGCTGGTTTCTTAACGAACTGAGATTCAGTGTTGGTCCAAAAGAGGTGCAAGCCCAAACAGTAAATATTATTGTGTCAACCCCCGCAATAAGGGAAATGAAACATGCAATAAGGGAAAGATTCCATCTGGTTAAACCCTTCTATGAACAGGGCAATGTCGGGGAAAACAAATCGGGACTTATTGAAATAAGAAATACAGACAACCTCGGCCTGAAAGACAAGGCCGATATTACAAGACTTGTAGAACAGGAAAATAATAACCGTATGATGCTTTACACTGAGGTCATGAAGGCGAACAAACTCAGCGCCCAATCAATGCCGGAAATTCAGAAAATATTTGCAAATAGCTGGCGAATCAAGTCTCAGCCCAACTGGTGGATACAGAATGACAACGGGCAGTGGGAGAAAAAGAAGTAAGACAATCTTGATGAACTCGTAAAAAGTCGTATTTCTGTCGTTTTGTCATTCCCACGAAAGTGGGAATCCAGAACTAATTGAATTCACTGGATTCCGGATCAAGTCCGGAATGACGAAAAGGGAAATATCGACTTATTACGAGCCCATTAAATATAATTCAAAAAAACAGGGAAAGGTTGTAGTTTCAGCGCCATCCGATGACGAAGCCAACGATGATAGCGCTTTTGTTTGGAACTGGAATAATCAGAGCAGAAAGAGTTCTCCATCAACCATATTAAACTTTCTTTTTCCGATGGAGCCTATTTCAGGATCATGGGTGACGAGAATAAGGGTAGATGAAAGCCTTTCATTCACTGAGAGGATATAATCAAGCACCTCGCGGCCTGTTTTCCTGTCGAGATTGCCTGTGGGTTCGTCTGCAAGGATTATCTCCGGTTCATTCACAAGGGCCCTTGCAATGGCAACTCTTTGCTGCTCACCGCCTGACAACTCACCTGGCCGGTGGTTTCTTCTGTCTGTGAGACCCATAATCTCAAGAAATGCTTCTGCCTTCTTTAATGCTTCAGCCTCGTTTATCCGGCGTATCATGAGAGGGATCATAATATTTTCAATGACATTGAAATCCTGCAACAGATGATAGAATTGAAATACAAAACCTACCTTTTCATTCCTGAATATGCTTGACTCATCTTCGGTGAAACCACGGACATTCTGACCCCTGAAATGTATCTCGCCTTCAGTGGGTGCGTCCAGTGTGCCGAGTATATGGAGGAACGTGCTTTTTCCTGCCCCTGAAGGCCCCATGATTGTAATAAAATCCCTCTGATGTATTTTAAGGTCGATACCCTTAAGGACGTTGACCTCCACACCGTTCTTGTCGAATCTTTTTTTCAGTCCTGATACGGTCATGATAGGCTCATTCATATCTCAGAGCCTCCACGGGATCGATCTTTGATGCCTTGTATGAGGGGTACAATGTTGAAAGGGTACAAATAATCATGGTTGTTGATGCAATGAGAATAACATCGAGAATACTTATCATCATAGGCAGTGTGGTTATATAATAAACATCCGGCGCTAATTTAATGATCTGGAATCTCCTTTGAATCTCACATAACATATAGCCGCTGAAGGAGCCGATCAGGGCGCCGACAACGCCTATGGCAATGCCCTCTATCATAAATATCTTCATGATGCTTCTTTTTTTTGCTCCCATGGCCTTCAGGATTGCTATATCCTTTTTCTTTTCCTTAACCGTCATAACGAGGGAGCTGATTATATTGAAACTTGCCACTAAAATAACCAGGGCAAGTATGATAAACATGGCAATCTTTTCGAGTTTCAGCGCTGAAAAGAGGTTTTTGTTCATCTCGATCCATGTCCTGCCGAAGTATCCGAACCCGATTCGTTTCCCTATCTCTTTTCTGATCTCGTTTGCACGGTATACATCCTTCAACTTTACCTCTATGCCTGTTACACCTGCACCGATAATATTCTCCACATCCTTCAACGGCATAATAATCAGGGTATTGTCAATCTCATACATACCGGTCTCGAATATTCCCCCTACCTTGACTCTCACCGTCTCAGGGGTGGCGCCCATAGGCGAGACTCCGCCAAAAGGAATCATAACTGCGAATGTATCTCCTGATAGTAACCCCATATGTTTTGCCAGCTCTTTGCCTATGAGGACACTTCCTTGTTTGTTAAGGGCGCTTATATTGCCTTCTTTTAGCAGATTTCCCATGAACTTTACATCTTCGGCATTCAAGCCCTTAACAAGGACGCCCGACAACTGCCTGCCGCTTTGAACCATGGCCTGGAATGAAACAAAAGGAAAGGCTTGAGTGACCCCGTCTACCTCTTTGATAGTGTTTACAAGTTTCGCCGGTTCCTGTATATCCCTATCAATGCTCATTACGAGGATATGCGGATTTATACCGAGTATGCGCTCCCTGATCTCATTCTGGAATCCTGTCATAACGGCAATTACAATAATTAAGGCCAAAACGCCGATTGCAATACCGACAACGGAAATCCAGGTGGTGAAGGATATAAAGGCCTCTTTTCTTTTGGAACGCAGGTAGCGTAAGCCTATTGAAGTTTCGTAGGTCATGACAGTTCAGTGAATAGCAAATAGTGAATAGTGAATAGCATCAATATACCGCGGCCTCTCACGGTTTCAGCAATGGGAAGAAAATTACTTCCCTGATCGAAGGTGAATCCGTAAGGATCATGGTAAGCCTGTCAATCCCGATGCCTTCGCCTGCTGTAGGCGGCAGACCATATTCAAGGGCTGTTATATAGTCCTCGTCCATCATTGCGCCTTCCTCTTTTTCCCTGATTTGTTCTTCAAAGCGCGCCCTCTGGTCTACGGGGTCATTCAACTCGTTGAACCCGTTGGCTATCTCCATCCCGCTGATATACATCTCAAACCTCTCGGTAAGATCGGGGTTTTCTTTGTTCCTCTTTGCCAGCGGCGATACCTCAACAGGATAGCGGGTGATAAAGGTCGGTTGAATCAACTGTTTCTCACAGAGCTCTTCAAAAATCTTTGTAATAAGCTTCCCCTTTGTCTCCTTTTCAGCCCCGTCTATTTCCAGTTCTTTTGCATAGGAGGCGAGCCATCCTATATCGCCCAAACGGGCAAGATCAAATCCTCCCAGGTCCCGCAAGGCCTCCTCCATGGTCATTTTTCTCCAGGGCGGCGTAAAATCTATTTCCTGGCCGCTATACATAACCTTGTAACTCCCGAGAAGTTCATACACCAGAGACGATACCATATCTTCTGTAAAGGCCATCAGGTCTTCATAGTTGGCGTATGCCTGATAAAATTCGAGCATGGTGAACTCCGGGTTATGTCGGACAGAGATGCCCTCATTCCTGAAATTCCTGTTTATCTCAAAAACCCGTTCAAACCCGCCTACGACAAGTCTTTTTAAATACAATTCCGGGGCAACCCTGAGATAGAGTTCCATATTGAGTGCATTATGGTGGGTAATAAAGGGCTTAGCTACTGCGCCTCCTGCAATGACATGCATCATAGGTGTTTCCACTTCAACAAAATCCTTCTTTATGAAATAGTTTCTTATAAATTCAATTATTTTTGCCCTTTTTGTGAAAACGTCCTTTGCCCGCTCATTGACGATAAGGTCCAGGTACCTCTTCCTGTATCGCTCTTCCACATCCTTCAGGCCATGCCATTTTTCAGGCAATGGGCGGAGAGACTTCGTGAGAAGCTTTATATTTTCTGCGAGGATTGTCAGCTCTCCGGTCTTGGTCCTGAATACCCTGCCTTCAATGCCGACAATATCGCATATATCAAATTTTTTAAAAATGCCGTAATCCGGGGACTTGAGCATATCTTTTCTCACATATGCCTGGATTTTCCCCTTTCTGTCCTGGATATGGATAAAACTGCTCTTGCCGAAATCCCTGAAGGCCATGACCCTGCCTGCAACACGGACATGTTCTTCAATCTTTTCAAGATCGTCATGTGAAATCTCCCCGAACTTTCTCTCAATGTCCTCTGCGGTAATGTAGGGACCGTTATCCTGAGGATATGTTTCTATACCGGCATCCCTGAAGGCCTTTTCTTTTTCTTTTCTGACGGCAACTAACTCATTAATCGGTTCCATCTATATTCTCCTGTTACAGGGGTCAAATCTTTATTCTTGACATATACACAATGCTTACAACATTAATGTCAAGAATAAAGATTTGACCCCTTATTCTTGTTCCTGCCGTTGGCGGGCTTTACACCTCTACTATAACATCATAATCGAGGGTTTTCACTATTTTACCTTCTCTTATCTCCCCGATATTGCATGTCCCCTTAATAAAAACCATGCCATCTATGTCAGGCGCCTGGGTCAGGAGCCTTCCTGCCATATATCCCCCTTCTTTTCCCTCGACGATTACCTTCATATTTTTTCCGATAAGACTTCTCAGCCTTTCCTTTGAAATATCCTTTTGCAAGGCAATGATTGTATTGTGTCTTTCCTGTTTAACCCCTTTTTTGATGTGTCCTTTCAATTTTGAAGCCACTGTGCCTTCTTCCTTAGAATACATAAAGGCGCCGAGCATATCGAACTCCCATGTTTTTATAAAATCACAGAGATTTGAAAACTCATCCTGTGTTTCTCCCGGAAAGCCAACAATCACAGTAGTTCTCAATAAGGCATCAGGGATATCCTCTCTTATATTTCCAAAGAGCCTTGCAAGGTATCGTTTATCATAGCCCCTGCCCATGAGGTTGAGGATGTTGTCTTCCGAATGCTGGATGGGTATATCCATATATTTGATAATCCTGTCTTCATTGCCTATGAGGTCTATTAAATCTTTATTTATTCCTTTGGGATGCATATAAAGGAGTCTTAGAAAGTAATCCCCCTTTATCTTAAGCAGGTAAGACAGCAACCTACGGAGATTCAGGCCGTCATATTTCCCGTAGGAGGTAATATCCTGCCCGATTATGTTTATTTCCTTGAAGCCTTCTGCCAGAAGCCATTCAAGTTCCTCCCTGATGCTTCCCATGCTTCTGCTTCGCAAACCTCCCCGTATATTTGGCACAGTGCAATAACTGCACCTGTTGTCGCAACCTTCCTGAATTTTCAAGTATGCTGTAGGTTTGGCTGTTAGAACTTTCCTTGGAAAACTCTCTGAAAAATTACCCTGCCGCTGAAAGAATCCTTTCTTATCTATCAGCGTCCCGATTTCATCATAGAAGTTCCTGCCTACAAAAAGGTCTACTTCCGGAAGCAATTCCCGTAATTTTTCCCCGTAACGCTCGACAAGACAGCCTGTCACTACCAGCCTTTTCTTCTTGCCCTCACGGTTAATAGTTTCTTCAAGGATTGTTTCAATGGATTCCTTTGCTGCATCTGTAATAAATGCACAGGTATTGATAATGACCGTATCGCACTGATCCGAAAGTATATCCCCTCTTTTTTCAAGACTTGCTGTAATATATTCCGATTCGACGAGGTTCTTCGGACAACCAAGACTGACGATTTTAAACCGCACTATGTAATTTTCTCCTTTTTTATGTCTTTAAATCTACAATAATTTGAACATGAAGTAAATCGGCAAGGAATTTTGATCTATTATGCTTTTAGCGGCTGCCAAAGTCCTTAAAATATATTTACAGTATCATCGATCTGCGTCCGTTATATCTTTCAATATCATAAAATTTATCAACATCAACAAGCTTCAGTTTGTTGATAATCTCTTTCATGGGAACGCTTGTAATTTGGCCCCGTAAAAGGCTTACCATGCGTCCGAAATCCTCGTTGATTAACATATCGACAGCGGCAATGCCAAACCGCCTTGCCATTAAACGATCATGTGACGAGGGCGTTCCTCCGCGCTGTAAGTAACTTAAGGCGATTGGGCGTGATACGAATCCTGTCTTTTTTTCTATTTCATCGGAAACATAATTTGCTATGCCTCCAAGCGAGGGGTGTCCGAATTCATCTATCTTGCCATCTCTAAGAAATTCATGCTCCCCTGAAGGCGATGCGCCTTCGGAAACGACAATAATTGAATAGTTTATTTCCCGTCCTCTTCGTTCACTGAGAAGTTCACATACCCGGTTCATATCAAAAAGATGTTCCGGTATTAAAATAATATATGCACCACTGCATTCGCCTCCATGCAAAGCGAGCCATCCTGCATGACGTCCCATTGTTTCAACAACAAAAATACGGCCGTGAGAACCTGCTGTGGTTCTCAGCCGGTCTATTTCCTCCATAATCACATTAACAGCAGTATCAAAACCGAGGGAATAGTCGGTTCCTGTAAGATCGTTGTCAATGGTCTTGGGTATGCCTATTGTCTTGATGCCTGCTTTGTACAATTTATAGGCTACTCCAAGCGTATCTTCTCCGCCGATTGCAACAACCGCGTCTATCCCGAGTTTTTTAATATTATCTATTACCTTTTCAGAATTATCATTTTTTGGATTAAAGGGGTTTGTGCGCGAGGTGCCGAGATTTGTTCCCCCATACCGGTCCCATGTTCGAACAGTCTCTTCGTCAAGATGTTTAAGGTGTCGTTCGCAGCTTTTAGGATCATCGGGATCAACCTCTACCAGTCCCTTCCAACCGTTAGTGATACCGATAACGTCAAAAGAAACTGATCGCTTCTCAACGAGTTTTGGATCAAGGGCACTTTTTGTTACCCATTTGACTGCACCATTCAGGCCGGGGCAATCTCCTCCACCTGTTAAAACAGCTATTTTCAGTTTCACAATCCCTTCCCCCTTTAATTCGGAAAAGTTTCTATTACAATTGGAATGAAGTAAATAAACATTAATATTCATATTGCCACGTCAATCAAGGTGTGTCAATGAAAATAAGGTTGCAAAAAAGAGGGATTTATATTATTAGTTTCCTGCAAAGATTATATGCATAAATTGATTTAAAGGAAGATTATCTTGAAATCACCGGCAAAAAAAATCTATTTACCAATATTTTTATATCTCTTCATATCAAGTTGTCTTATCTTTTTTTCTTTTTTTCCATCTGCTGCAAATGTGATTGAAAGTGATGAAGATGAGGTTGAAGAAGTAAATATAGAAGATTCTATTGAATTTGAATCCCCATCGGAGTTGCGCGAAATCATCAATTTTAATATCTTTGCCGATATATCCAGAGCAAAAGAAATGCTTGAAAATATGACCTGCGGTTTTAAGGTTGTAAAAATGACAAAAACTGAGAAAGTAAAAAAACCGATAAAAGGAAAAAAACCAAAAAAGAGGCTTAAAGGAAAAAAGGGGAAAACAATAACAAAGGTCAGAAAAGATAGAAGCAACGAATTAGGTGATTTTACTATTCTCCTTGCTATTGAGAACCTGAAAAACAGAGACATCCAGGTTGTCAGGATTCATCCAAAGTTCGGTGCCAGATCGGAAGGTGTTGTTATCGAACCGGGCAAATCAAATGGCGTCAATACGAAATTTACCATCGTATATCCGGAACATCATATAGTGCTGGCCCTTAAAAGACCGGTACGCCATGGCACAACCTTCAAAGAAGTTGTTTATACCCCTTATTCTGAAAGTCTTGATATCCCTGATGTGAGAAAAGCAGGCCTGGATTATTTGAAAAACGTCCTTAGCAAGGCGAAGAACAATCTCATCGAAAGAGGTGTGAGACCTTTGTCTGGCAACGAGTTTATTGCAGATGATGTCTCCCTTACGCTGGCAATTATTGAACATATAGACCCACAAAAATTCGAAAGCGGAAGATATACAACGGAAAGGCTTATCCATGAAACGCTTGTAATAATGGGGACAAACAAGCAGAGCGCTTACCGTTACTCGGCGTCAAAGGCTGGAGCAAGAGGACTCTTTCAGTTTATCCCCGATACATACAAGAGAATTGCACGCCTGTATCCCCGCGCAGGTCTGGAAAATGATTTTATTCATGGCATGGAAGATCATGAAAATGCTGCAAAGGCCTCTTTTCTACTTTTTGATGCCGACATGCGTGCGCTTAACAATGGAAGAAAAGATCAAATTATGAATGACCCACATGCTTTGGGGAGGTTCCTTGCCTCTGCATATAACTGTGGTGCCGGAAGGACAAAAGGGGCTATAGACAGATACAGAGGAAACTGGTGTTCAGGCGTGCCTGCAGAAACACAGATTTACCTTAAAAAGTATGATGCAGTTTGGGAATGGCTCCACCGTCAACCATAGACATTAACTATCACACGGCGCGAAGAAGCTCATCATAGCCTTTAATCACATAATCCGGCTTTGCCGCCAGAATATCTTCCTTTATATTTTCTCCTTCTGTAATGATTATAACCCGAAGACCTGCATTTCTTGCAGCATTGACATCGTCCAGGCTGTCGCCCATGAAAATGCTGGTATCCTTCTTTGCTCCCAAACGTTCTATGGCCATGTTTAACCCATCGGGATTGGGTTTGAGATTCAGGACATCATTACGGCTCAGGGTAATATCGAAAAATCCTTCCAGACCAAGTTTCGACAAAGCCTTTATGAGGGTCTTGCCCCCTACGTTGCTTACAAGGCCGGTATGGACCCCCTTTGCCTTGATCGCATGAAGGAAATCCTTTGCGCCAGGTCGCAGTGCCCAACGCGTCAGAGCATCCTCATCGTATCGGTCATAGACGCAGCCGATCTTCTCCCGAACCTGATCCGGCTGTAATCCTATTTCAACCGCCATCTGCATGGCCTCTGACAACAGGGTGGAATATCTTCTGCTGAGAATCTGGTTTTTAGCGAAACCTATATCCCAGAGCATTTTTAGGGTCTCTTCAACTGCCTTGGAAAGTTGCCATTGAAAGTCGACCAAGGTTCCTTCATAATCAAAAAGCATTGTATTAATATTGTCTAAACGTATTTCCATGGTTTGTCACACCCCTTTATAAATATTTCTTTGCCGTAATATCAATTTCCGCAATGATTGCTTTGATCCGGCACACTTTTTTTGCCGGAAGCATCCCGGCCCTGTTTACAGGCTTCGCAATTATTATAACAACTTTAGCTTGTTTACACCAAGTAAAAATGTGATATAATTAGCAATATGGGATATATCAGAGAACCGGCAGTGAGCGGTATGTTCTATCCGGGCAATCCGGAAGTTCTTAGACATGATATAGCAAAATACTTAGAAAATGCAACCTTTGATGCTGTTGAGGGAGATGTTGTCGGCATGATTTCTCCCCATGCAGGGTATGCTTATTCCGGTCCGGTGGCTGCTTACGGTTATAAGTCCTTACTTGACAAGGCGTATGATATTGTAATTGTAATAGCACCGAGTCATAGGGCGCATTTTGAAGGGGTTGCAATACAGAATAAGGGCGGTTACAGAACTCCCCTTGGAATAGTAGACATAGACGAGGACATATCTGAGGAAATTTTAAAAGAGGGTAGTGCAGTCAATATCAATCTAAAAGCACACACAGGTGAGCATTCCCTTGAAGTACATCTTCCCTTTCTGCAGGTTGTTCTCAAATCATTCATGCTTGTTCCACTTGTAATGGGAACACAGGATTTGTCGATTTGCGAGGAATTGTCCCGATGCCTTTATGAAGTCATAAAAAAGAGCGGCAAGCGGGTCTTAATAGTAGGAAGTTCTGACCTTTCCCACTATTATTCATATGACAAGGCAGTAAACATTGATAATATTATTGTGGAACATCTTGAAAAATTTGATATAAAAGGTCTGGCAGAGGATTTTAATCGGAATAAATGCGAAGCATGCGGCTTCGGTACCATGATTACAACTATGACGGTGGCTGAAAGGTGCGGTGCAACGGGTTCAAGGGTTTTAAAATATGCAAATTCAGGGGATGTATCCGGTGATAAAAGCGGGGTTGTAGGTTATGTATCCGGCGTATTCTATAAGCCTTTTGAAAATAAGGAGCAGTCTTAATTGAGTATTTCTGAAGAAGAAAAGGCAGACCTTAAAAGGCTTGCGAGAAATGCAATAGAAGCTGTTTTATTCGGGAAGCAGGGCGAGGCCGCACATATCTCGGAAAGATTAAAGGAAAAAGGCGGCGCATTTGTTACAATTAAAAAGAAAGGCGATTTAAGAGGATGTATTGGATACATACATGCTACGTTGCCGATCTGTGATACTGTTAGAGAAGCAGCAATACAGGCAGCATTTCATGATCCGAGGTTTGACCCTGTTGATTTAAAAGAATGGAAGGATATCGATATAGAAATTTCTGTCTTAACCCCGATGAAGAAGATAGAAGATACAGCAGAGATAGAAGTTGGCATACATGGTTTATATATCCAAAAAGGATATCATTCGGGGCTTCTGCTCCCCCAGGTAGCTACAGAACATAACTGGGACAGGATGACCTTTCTTGAGCATACGTGTTATAAAGCAGGTCTTCAAAAGGATGCCTGGAAATCCAAAGATACGTATATACATATCTTTTCAGCAGATGTTTTCTGATATAAGGTATTATAAAGGTTATCGTGAAAAGTTATGGACAGTATATGAAGATGAGCATGTTAAATTGTGATATATGGAAATAGCTCACACAGTGAGCGAGAAGGGGTGGCTCCGACAGCTTCGCTGGTGGAGGGGGCGACCCACCTCCGCTAACGCTGCGGAGGACAGGCGCAAGCCCCATTAATTGTAAGGAGTATTAAAATGATTGAGAAAAATATGTCTATTGACGATGTTGTAAAAAAGTATCCTGAGACAATCAGGGTGTTTGAACAGCATGGACTTGGTTGTATCGGGTGCCAGGCTGCTCTTTTCGAGAACATAGAGCAAGGGGCCGAGATCCATGGGATTGATGTAAGGGTGCTGATCAACGACCTTAATAAAGCACTATTAAAAAACCTATAACAGACAGGCAGCTTTCAGCCGTCAATTTTCACCAAATTATTAATAATTGTTTTGGTATGTTTTCAAGCTGGTAGCTGTTGGTTCATGGCAGAACATGCAAAAAATATATACGGTAATATTAGCTGCCGGCACCTCAAGCAGGCTTGGTTTTAATAAGCTTACAGTAAAAATAGACGGTCAGTCGGTAATCACCAGGGCCGTTGAGTCCTTCTGCGTAGAAGGTATTGAAAAGATATTTGTTGTTACAAATCCTGAAAGCCTTGAAATTAAAAAAGACCTTGAAGACTTTTTTCTATCCCGTTCTATGCCCGTTGTTCTTGTGAACAATCCTTATTACAGGGATGGTATGTCCTCATCAGTAAAAGCTGCGCTTCCATTTATCGAGGACGCTGATAGCGTCTTTTTTCATCTTGGCGACAAGCCTTTTATAAAAAGGGAAACAATAAGCAGTATGCTGGACATGTATTTGAGAGACGGTGTCCGTATGCTTATTCCTGAATATAAAAACAAAAAGGGACATCCTGTAATGATGAAAATCAAGCTTTACCTTGAGGAAATGAAGGTATTAACAGGGGACAGAGGCTTGAGGGAAATCATAGATAAACATATGGAAGATGTGGTACTTATAAAGGGTGATGAGGGAAGTGTTTTTGACATAGATACTGTTGAAACAATAAATCTCTTAAAGGAAAGAGGATACAGAATTGAAAAAGGTTAATGTGGAAGATGCACTCGGTTTAATGCTTGCTCATGATATTACCGAGATTATCCCCGGAAAGAAAAAGGATGTGGCCTTTAAAAGAGGCAGGATTATCGAAAAAGATGATGTGGAAAGGCTTTTAGACCTTGGTAAAAGGCATATATTCATTTTTGATAAAGGCGAAAAAGGTATCCATGAGGATGAGGCAGCCAAGAGAATTGCGCAGTCCATAATGGACAGCAACATGGAACCAGTCCCTCCGAAGGAAGGAAAGGTAAATATAATAAGCAAGGTGAATGGCCTTTTTTATGTGAATGACAAGCATCTCTATGAGGTAAACAGGATTACTGATGTGCTTTTGAGTACAGTCCCGAACAGACACCCGGTGAAAGAAGGGGATGTTGTGGCAGCGACAAGGATTATCCCTCTTTACACGAGCGAGAAGACGCTGAGAAGGGTGGAGAGGGTAGGGGAGAAGGGCATTATTTCAATAAGCCCTCTCAAATACTTTAAAGTTGGTCTTGTTATTACAGGCAGCGAGGTTTTCAGCGGCAGGATACAGGACGGTTCTTATGTTGTTGAAGAGAAAATCAGAAGTTACGGGTTGGATATTATCGGTAAGACGCTTGTCCCGGACGATGTTGAAGTTATCGGCTGCGCCATTAATGCACTTTTTCAGTCAGGGGCCGAGATTGTTATAACGACAGGAGGTCTCTCTGTAGACCCTGACGATGTGACAAGGGAAGGGATTGAATCAACAGGGGCTGAAGTATTGTTTTACGGTACGCCCGTTTTTCCCGGGGCCATGTTCCTTGTCGCCCGTATAAACGGGAAGTATATTCTTGGCGCGCCTGCATGTGTGTATTACAGCAAATATACTGTGCTTGATATTATTCTCCCAAGGATTATGGCAGGAGAGAAGATGCATAAGAACGATGTGGCGAAGCTTTCGTATGGCGGCCTTTGTCTGCACTGTGATGTCTGCCATTACCCTGCATGTTTTTTCGGGAAAGGACCATAATGAATAACAGAATATCGAATTTAAAGGTTGTAATTAAGGGTGCAGGTGAGATGGCAACGGGAATTGCCTGCAGACTTTTTATGGCCAATCTGAAACAGATTGTCATGACAGAGATACCGAAACCTCTTACCGTGAGGAGAACCGTTGCTTTTTCCGAAGTAATCTATGAAAAGGAATGGGCGGTTGAAGGAGTTACGGCAGGTCTGGCGATGAGTGCGGACGAGATTGCGAAAATCTGGAAAGATGGGAAAATAGCGGTAATAATTGACCCTGAATGGAAAATTGTCGAAGAAATGAAACCGGATGTTGTCATTGATGCAATAATGGCAAAACGGAATATTGGGACAAAGAAAGATGAAGCGCCACTGGTTATTGGGGTAGGTCCCGGTTTTTCAGCCCCGCAGGATGTACATGTCGTAGTTGAAAGCAACAGAGGACATAACCTCGGAAGGGTTTTCTACAGCGGTGCAGCAGAGCCGCATACAGGGACACCTGGCCCTGTCATGGGTTATACGACTGAAAGGGTATTAAGATCGCCTCACGAGGGTCTGATAAAGCATGTCAAGACATTAGGGGACTATGCAAAAAAGGGTGAGACAGTGATGTTTGTCAATGATACACCTGTGCAGGCTCCATTCGATGGTTTGCTGAGGGGACTGATACGTGAGATCTATGTGAAGGCAAACGAAAAGATAGGGGATATTGACCCAAAAGCAACAAAAGAACACTGCTTTATTATAACTGAAAAGGCAAGGGCAATAGGCGGCGGCGTACTTGAGGGGATTATGCACTTTTTTTTCGCATAACTTGTAGAGTAAAGTATTTTGTCCCCAGGTTTACGGTTTCCAGCCGATAGATGAGGTTGATATGGATTTATACGAGGCAATTGAACAGTATATTAAAAACAGGCAAAAAGGTGTACTGGCGACTGTAATATACAGAGCCGGATCGGCCCCGAGAGATATCGGAGCCAAGATGTTTGTAGGCGATGACGGAAAATGTTTCGGTACTGTAGGTGGCGGTCGTCTTGAATTTGATGCGTGCAATGAAGCAATGCGTATAATGGAAACCGGGGAATTAAAAATTCTCCATGTCAGGATGAATTCAAATGCAATTGCAGAAGACGGAATGCTTTGCGGAGGGGACGTTGATATCCTTCTGGAGCCTGTGAATGAAAAATATATCGAGCTTTACAGGAAAATCGGTAGCCTCTTGCAGAAAGGCGGGAAGGGTGTTGTTGTTACAGGATTTGAAGGGAATATTATCCGCAAGACTCTCATTGAGCAGGGTGCCGTAATAACCGGTGATTTCCTGGAAGATAAAGAGATACAAAGATTCTATGGATATATTCAGGGAAACCAACCGGCGGTCATTGACGGGTTTGTTGTTGAACCCTTAAAGGTTTTTTCTTTGCTGTACATTTTTGGTGCAGGACATGTTTCGCAATTCATATCTAAGATCGCGAAAATTGTAGATTTCTATGTTGTAGTGATTGACGACAGGGAGGAATTTGCAAACAGGGAAAGGTTTCCCGAGGCAGATGAGATTGTTGTGGAAGATTTTCATACAGTCTTCGAAAAATTGAAATTTACCGGACAGGAATTTGTCGCCATCGTTACAAGAGGGCATAAATATGATGCGGATGTCCTTGCTGAAGTGTTAAAAAGACCTTTGAGATATACAGGGATGATCGGCAGCAGAAGAAAGGTCAGGATTGTTTTTGACTTTATGAGGGAATCAGGTTTCAGCGAAGAAGCAATAGAGAGGGTACATGCGCCTATCGGTCTTGCCATCAGCGCCGAAACGCCTCAGGAGATTGCCGTCAGTATAGTTGCTGAGCTTATTAAGATAAGGGGAGATCATTAGGGTTTGACAGACAAAATCTTGATTGACGAAAACAAAGATGTCTTAGAAGAAGTAGTGGAAAAAGGTCTTGCCATACCCTACGACCCTCTCAAAAAGTATCTTGCAGAGGTATCAAAATATCCTGTTTTATCGAGAGACGATGAATTGGAAATTGCCGTAAAGATATATACAGACAAGGACAGAGAGGCAGCACAAAAGCTTGTTGTCTCCAACCTTAAGCTTGTTGTAAAGATTTCCCTTGAATATTATAATACCTATCTCAATATTCTCGATCTTATTCAGGAGGGGAACGTAGGGCTTCTTCATGCAGTGAAGAAATACAACCCCTATAAGGGCACAAAATTTTCAACATATGCTTCCTTCTGGATACGAGCATACATATTGAAATATATCATGGATTCATGGAGTCTTGTAAAAATTGGTACTACTCAGAGCCAGAGGAAGCTCTTTTACAGGCTGAATAAGGAGAAGCAGAAGCTCGAAGCTATTGGCATTTTTCCTGCCCCCCAGCTTTTAGCAAGCACCCTTGATGTGAAAGAGGAAGAAGTAGAGGATATGCAAAAAAGGTTATTTTATTCGGATATTTCCCTCGAAACTCCCCTTAATGACGAGAGCGACGATACTATTATGGATTTGATAGGGTCGGGCAGCGACGTAGAGGAAATTGTTTCGGATAAAGAAAAAAGTGAAATTTTATCAAAAAAAGTGGCTGAATTTAAAAAAACCTTAAACAGTAAAGAAATTTACATTTTTGATAACCGTATTATGAATGATGAGCCTCTAACTTTACAGGATATTGGCACTAAATTCGATATATCACGCGAAAGGGTAAGGCAGATAGAAAATAAAGTACTGAAAAAGTTTAAAGAACGATTTAAAGGTGAATTGAAAAAACTTGACTTCTGATTTTTAATAAATATAATAACTCCTTATATTACAATATTTTATTAGCTTATTAATATGTATTACATGAGGTAATATCAATAACACGTTGATAAATAATAATATAATTGGCGGAGGGAGTAGGATTCGAACCCACGGGACGCGTAAACGTCCAACGGTTTTCAAGACCGCCGCTTTCGGCCACTCAGCCATCCCTCCGATTAAATCAGTGTTGAATTATGAGTTTTGAGTGATGAGTTAAAGATATTTTAAAGATTAGAACATATAACTTAGCACTAAAAACTCAAAACTGTTTTTACCACTTAATAAGGCTGCTGCCCCATGTGAGACCGCCACCAAATGCTGCAAGAAGGACAAGATTGTCCTTCACGATTGCGCCGCTTCTTGCAGCTTCATCAAGCGCTATCGGCACGGTAGCGGACGAAATATTCCCGTATTTCTGGATAGTCATATATACCTTATCCATCGGTACCTTTAATTTTTTTGCCATGCCCTGGAGAATCCGGATATTTGCTTGATGAGGTATTATTAAATCAACGTCATCAATTGTATAACCATTTGTTTCAACGGCTTCCTCGCAAGCTTCAGCAAATCTTCCGACAGCCACTTTGAAAGATTTATTTGCCTCAATCATCCTTAAAAAATGAAGACCTTTATCAACACTCTCGTGGGATATAGGGGTAGTCATTGAGCCGCCACCCGGCATTAATAAAGTGTCTCCGCTTGACCCGTCTGTATGGATGTGTGTTGAAAGGATTTTAGCGCCTGATGCCGATTCTGTTATGACTGCTGCACCTGCTCCGTCACCCCAGAGTATACAGCTTTCTCTTTCCTTCCAGTTTACAACCCTGCTCATAATCTCACCGGCAACTACAAGGGCGGTTTTGTTTGTACCTGCCTTGATAAGCATCTCTGCCACATGCAAGGCAAAAATAAAACCCGAACATGCAGCCGTTATGTCAAAAGATACGGCATTTTTACAACCCAGTTTGGCTTCCAGCCAGTTTGCTCCTGCCGGGCAATGTGTATCCGGCGTTATAGTGCCAAGGATAATCAAATCAATATCGTCCGGTTTTACTCCAGCCATATCCATTGCCCTTTCACAGGCAATCTTGCACAAATCGGATACAGCTTCGTTTTCTTTTGCAATCCTTCTTTCTTTTATGCCTGTCCTTGTAAATATCCATTCATCGGACGTGTCCAGGAACTTCTCAAAATCATTATTTGTCATAATATGTTCGGGAACATATGAGCCTGTTCCTATAATGTTGATTTTTTTCATTAAGAACCTCTGTTGTAAAGTGGCGTTGGTTCAAAGCAAATGCAAGTTTAATTTAGTATAAATAGAACAATAAAGGACAAATAAAGTCAAGGATAAAGATGGCAGATGGGAATCAACCGTTATTTTCTTTAAACTTTCAATACTTTTATGATATTTTATCTTCAATGTTTGGCATAGGCTTACCGGAATTTATAGTAATCATGATTGTAGCCCTTCTTGTAGTGGGTCCCACAAAACTTCCCGAGCTCGCAAAATCACTGGGCAAGGCACTTCAAGAATTCAGGCGTATGGCAGATGAGGTAAAAGAAACGATAGATGAAGAGATTTTAAAAGAGGAACCATCAAAAGAAGAAGCTAATAAGGGGGAACTTTATTTACAAAAAGATGCTAAAACTGAAGAAAAGACCGATATAAATAGCGCTGTACAGCATACGCTACAAGATGAAGCATCAATGAATAAAGAAAAACCCATCACGCATCATACTTAATGGGTTAGAAGGGATGGCAGATAAAACCCGGTTAGAAGAAAAACAGCCTTTTATTTCACATTTGAAAGAATTACGTGACAGGATCATCGTCTGTGTTTTTGCTCTTGGCATAGCATTTATTTTCACCTTTTATTTTAAAGAAAAAATTTTTGATTTTCTCATGCAGCCCTTCATCAGGGTAATGCCGGAAAAAAGTTCCTTCATATTCACATATGTAACAGAAGCATTTATTACATATGTTAAAGTTTCTTTTGTTGCAGCTATTTTTATAACAGCCCCGGTCATACTATATGAATTCTGGATGTTTGTATCCCCAGGCCTCTACGAAAAAGAAAAAAAGTATCTCTTCCCCTTTATTTTTTTTGGCAGCACCTGTTTTTTATGTGGTGCATTATTCTGTTATTATGCGGTAATGCCGATTATATACAAGTTTTTTGTAAGCTATGCCGGCGAATTTATCATACCGATGCCCGACCTGAAGGAATATATGAGCCTTACTTTACGAATGCTTGTAATATTCGGGCTTATATTTGAGCTTCCCCTTGTTGTATATTACTTGTCGAAGGCAGGCATAATAAACCATAAATTTCTTTCTTCAAAGAGACGGTATGCTATCCTCGGGATATTTATTTTAAGCGCTGTTGTTACTCCACCGGATGTTACGAGTCAGATATTGATGGCAATTCCCTTGTGCGGGCTCTATGAATTTAGTATCCTTATATCGAGATTATTCGGGAAAAAGGTGGTAAGCAATGAAAAAGCTTAATATCGTAATACTTGCAGCAGGCAGAGGCGAAAGGATGTTATCGAAAGGGCCGAAAGTCATGCATGATGTTATGGGTAGACCCATGATAGGCCACGTAGTGGAAAGAGCAAAAGAACTTTCCCCATCCGAAATTGTTGTTGTGACAGGTTTTGGCAGGGAAAAAGTAGAGGCATATCTGGAAAGCCGCAATGTTGATGTATCTGTTCAGACTGAACAAAAAGGAACGGCGCATGCGCTCCTTACTGCCGAAAAATTCATAAACAGCGGAGATGTTCTTGTTCTTTACGGAGATGTACCGTTGATTGAAAGCTCTACATTGAACGATTTTCTCTCGTTTTATATGAAATTCAACTGTATTGCCTTTTTAACCACCCAAGTCGATAATCCGCAAGGATATGGACGGATGATTATGAAAGACGACGAAATTCTGGATATTGTCGAAGATGCCGATGCCACTCCTGAAGAGAAGGAGATAAGGGAGATAAATACGGGGATTTGCATTATTCCTGAGGAGCGCTTCCAGCTTCTCAAACTGATTGAACCGAACAACAAGAAGGGCGAGTACTATCTTACCGATATTTGCAAGGTTGCAAAAAAGAAAGGTCTGAATATAAAGGGTTGTCATCATAATGAGTCAACTGAAGTTCTTGGCATTAACAGCAAAAAAGAACTTCTTGATGCGAATATGACCATGCGGGACAGGATGCTCGACAAGCATATGCAAAGAGGTGTAACATTGTTTGACAGGAATGTTTATATTGAGAGCGATGTAATTATCGGTAAAGACACGATAATCTATCCGGATTCTTACATACTTGGCAGTACTGTAATAGGCGATGATGTAGTAATCGGGCCGAATACTGTTATAAAGAATTCGAAAATAAATAATAATGTATGGGTTGAAGGATTTACCATCATAGAAGATTCTGAAGTAAACGAGGATGCAAATATCGTAGCATTTTCAAGGATAAAACCGGAATAGAGCTAAAGACTGATGACTAATAGGAATTATTTATGTTAAAAGTTTCAATACTTGGTATTAAATGCTCTATGCTATTTTAAAAAGGAGAAAATATTTTGTGCGGAATAGTCGGATATATTGGAAAAGAAGAGGCATGCAGCATACTAATTGAAGCGCTGAAAAAGCTCGAATACAGGGGATATGACTCTGCAGGCGTTGCGATCTGGTCTGATGGCAAAGTTGTAATTGCAAGGGAGAAGGGCAAAGTTGACGACTTGAGGAAAACCGTGTCTGAAGGCGTGTTTAGGGGCACAATGGGGCTTGCCCATACAAGGTGGGCTACACACGGAGCACCTTCGAAGCAAAATGCACATCCGCATAAAGCCGGCGATGTGATTGTTGTCCATAACGGCATCATTGAAAATTATGTTGAGATAAAGTCAAAGCTGAAAGAGGAAGGTCATAGATTCCTGTCGGATACAGACACTGAGGTTGTTCCTCATCTGGTTACCAACTATTTGAACAAAGGGAAGGACTTTATAGAAGCGGTAAGGCTTACCCTGAAAGAACTGAAAGGTTCTTATGCACTGGGCATTATGAGGGAGAAGGAAAGGGTAATTATTGCTGCAAAAAAAGAAAGTCCCCTTATAATTGGTGTTGGAGACGGGGAATACTTTGTTGCAAGCGATGCACCGCCTATTCTCAACAGAACGAACAGACTCATATTCCTTGAAGACAACGATATTGCCATTTTTAAGGATGATACATTCAAGCTTATCAACCAGGATGGCGATATTGTCGAGAGGAAGATTCATCGGGTAAACTGGTCCGGCGCAATGGCAGAGAAAGGTGGTTATAAGCATTTTATGCTGAAGGAGATATTCGAGCAGCCCAGGGCTATTTCAGATACTCTCATAGGAAGATTGAAGGAAGAGAAGGGGCAGATTGACTTTGACGAGCTGAAGATACCGGATTTGAAAAAAATAAAGAAAATATGGATGGTAGCTTGCGGCACATCATACCATGCATGCATGATGGGAAAACACATGATTGAAGCAAATCTGCGTATACCTGTCGAGACTGATTTAGCCTCCGAGTTTCGTTACAGAGACCCTATTTTAAGCAGGAACGATATGCTTATCCTTATTTCACAGTCAGGTGAGACGGCGGATACTATTGCCGCAATGAAAGAAGGTAAGAAGAAAGGCGCCTATACCTTATCGATCTGCAATGTCCTCGGTAGTACCCTTGCAAGGGATGCCGACGGTGTAATATTTACTCACGCCGGTCCTGAAATTGGCGTTGCCTCGACAAAGGCATTTACCACACAGATTTCAGTAATTTTCATGCTGATGCTTTATATGGGCAAAAAGCTGGGGATTATGGATAGTAACAACATCAGGGAGAAAATAAGTGAGATTAAGAAGATCCCTCACAAGGTTCAGGTGATTCTTGATGCATCGAAGACCCTGGAAGAGCTTGCGAGGAAATATATGGGATTCAAAGATTTCCTTTATATTGGAAGGGGAATAAACTATTCAACAGCCCTGGAAGGCGCCCTGAAACTTAAAGAGATTTCATATATCCATGCTGAAGCATACGCAGCAGGGGAGATGAAACACGGTCCTATAGCCCTGATTGA
Organism: Pseudomonadota bacterium; assembly: GCA_026388255.1. Taxonomy (NCBI): domain Bacteria; kingdom Pseudomonadati; phylum Pseudomonadota; species Pseudomonadota bacterium. Next base: position 26,150 of record JAPLKC010000087.1, read on the forward strand.
CGAGAATTTACCGGTTGTGGTTATATCGCCGGATGACTCGACATATCACAAAACATGCGGTAATATCGAAGAGGTAATGGCAAGGAGAGGGATGGCAATACTTTTCACGGACAAAGATACACATGAAATGGCAGACAGGGCTGATGCCTGCTTTATCGTTCCATCAACCATTTATGAGCTTCAGCCGATCTTATCTGTCCTGCCGCTCCAGCTTCTCGCCTACTATATTGCCAATCTGCTTGGTACTGACGTGGATCAACCCCGTAACCTGGCAAAAAGCGTAACAGTAGAATAAACCGGCTTACAACGTCTTGATTTTTCAGTCTGTGAATGTTACTGTTATCATTGTTAATACTATTCTATTGATTAATGAAAGGTGTTCTTTATGAAGAAATTTAAAGTCCTCGTTACAGACAATATCTCAAAGAAAGGCGTAAATATACTGGAGCGCGAAGGCAATATTAAAGTTGATATAATGGCAGGTATCAAGGCAGATGAACTGAAAAAGATTATTGGCGAATACGATGCAATTCTAACGCGGAGCGGCACGAATGTAACTGAAAGCTTGCTGGAAAACCCCGGCAAACTACGCATTATAGGACGCGCAGGTGTCGGTGTTGATAATATAGATATTGAAGCTGCGAGTAAAAAAGGTATTATCGTTATAAATGCCCCTACCGGCAACACCCTTGCAGCAACAGAGTTGACAATGGGGCATATACTTGCTGCTGCACGAAAGATACCCCTTGCTCATAATTCGCTTAAAGCAGGCAAGTGGGACAGAAAAAGCCTGGGTGTCGAGCTTTATAATAAAGTGCTCGGTGTTGTAGGGCTTGGCAGGATTGGAAGTAATGTTGCCATAAGGGCTAAGAGCTTCGGCGTGAAGGTAATTGCCTATGACCCTTATATTAAAAGGAGCAAGGCTGATGCCCTTGGTGTAATGTTATACGATAAACTGGAAGACTTGCTTAAAGAGGCTGACATAATTACATTCCATACCCCATTGACACCTACTACAAAAAACATGATTACTGCCAAAGAGATTGCTTTCATGAAAGATGGTGTCATTATTATCAACTGTGCAAGGGGCGGAATTGTAAATGAAGACGATCTGTATAATGCTTTAAAATCAGGAAAGATTTTTAGTGCCGGTATAGATGTATTTGTAAAAGAGCCTCCAGAGAACAGCAAACTTCTACAGCTTGATAATTTGTTTGTAACACCGCATATCGGGGCCAACACAACAGAAGGACAGGAGGCAGTTTCCGTAATTATAGCCGAACAGGTTGTCAATGCCCTGAACGACAGGCCATGTCTTAATGCGATTAATATACCCTTCATGAAATCACAGCTTCCTGAAACCATGCAACTCTACTTTAACCTTACCGAAAAAATGGGAAAGTTTGCTGCACAGATTTCAGAAGGAAGACCTGAAATGATAAAGATTATAATGGTAGGTAAAAACTTTGAGGAAGATCTCTGTGAACGGAGATTCGACGTTCCCTTCAGCTACCAGCCTTTTACCATTGCAGGGATCAAAGGATTTTTTGAAGTAAACCATAAGGGGTCTGCCACCTATATTAATGCTCCCTATCTGGCAAAAGATGGAAATATTGACATAGAGGAGACAAAGGCAGCACAGTTTGATAAGTTTAATGATCTTATACTGTTTATCATCAAGACGGACAAAGGTGAAACCTCCATCGGCGGGACGGTATTTCCGGACAAGCTTGGAAGGATTGTTTTGCTTGACCGGTTTCATCTTGATATGGTTCCTGAAGGTTCGTTTTTACATTTTAGAATTTTTGACAAGCCGGGTATTGTCGGAAAAGTAGGGACGATACTTGGAAATAACAATATCAATATTGCAGGTTTTGGTATGTCCCGGCAAAAAAGCGGGGAAGAGGTTGCTTTTGTTTCTGTTGATGACTCTATCAGCAGTGTAGTGCTCGATGAGATATCGAAGATAGACGGGATGATTGAAGCAAAGGTTATACATTTGTAGAATCCCGTAAAGGAGATAGATGAAATACCAAACCGGTGAAGTCGGCAGGGTAATTGTTGCAAGGTTTGAAGATGGCGATGTTATCCTTGACAATATTATCGGGATTGCAAAAAAAGAAGCAATCCGGGCCGGCGTTTTTTATCTTGTCGGCGGAATGAAAAATGCGAAGATCGTTGTGGGCCCTGAAAAAGATGAACTGCCGCCTGTACCGGTATGGCGTGAGATTAAAGAAAGTCATGAGATTGTTGGTATAGGAACGATTTTCTGGCATGGCGAAGAACCGAAGATCCATTTTCACGGAGCCTACGGCAAGCATGACAATGTAAGGGCAGGGTGTCTCAGAGAGACGGCAGATACCTTTATCGTCCTTGAATGTGTAATACTTGAAATAAAAGGTGTAAACGCAACAAGAGAGCTTGACCCTGCATCGGGTATGGTGCTTCTTAATCTGCTGTAATTAAGACCGAGATTTATTTTTAGCTGCCGGGAATACTTCTATCGCAGATTTTCCTTCTAAAGGACACTTGTTTTCACAAATCCCGCAGCCCGTACACAATTCATCAATAACATAAGGTTTCTTCAGGACAATTTGTTTGCCGTTATAGTCTTTTTCCCCGGATAACTCGAACCTTATCGCCTTTTCCGGGATTGGGCAATGTTCTTCACAGACAAGGCAATTGATCTTTTTTGCATAAGGAAGGCAATGGTTTTTATCAAACACAGCAACGCCTATGATGCTTTTTTTCTTTTGTGATAATGGAAGATTAGGAATAGCACCTGTAGGACAGACCTGGCCGCAGAGGTTACAGTTGTATTCGCAATACCCCAGGCGGGGGATTATAACCGGCATAAAAATACCATAGGCGCCTGTCTGAAAGAGGGCAGGGTACAGTGCACTTCTTAGACAGACCTTTATGCATTCGCCGCATCTTACACATTTTTTAAGGAATTCTTTTTCATCAGAAACGCCTGGAGGTCGCAGGCATCTTTCCTGACCCGAGGGCAACTGAAAAGAAAAAACTCTTGAAACAAAAAAGCCTGACAATAGTCCGCCCAGAAAGATTCTTCTTCCTATAACAACAGGCGTTTTTTTTGATTTGGCCGCACTAATGGCCGGGGCTTTGCCAACAAACGGCAATTTTATTGTAAACTTTACCCTTTTAAATTTGCATTTAAGCCTGCAATCCATACAGAGAATGCAATCCTGTTTTTGGAAAACTTCCTCATCAAATCCTGTTGGACAGGTTGTTTTGCATTCCCTGCAATCTTTGCAGAGAATTGACGGAATTCTTTTGAATAAAGCGAAGCTGCCCAGCAGACCCAGAAGTGTACCGAGGGGGCAAAGGTTCTTGCACCAGTTCCTTTTTTCGTATCTTTCGAGGAAAACGATGAAAAGGAAAAATACGAAGGAGATAACGGCAAGGGGATAAAAGGTTTCTCTGAATGGCAGAATGTAGTCCTTCAGGAAGGTATAAACGGGTGCGACATAATCTCTGTTCTCACCTGCCACATAATATAAGCCTGTCCACCCGGCTTTTGCAGTGTATCCCAGGAGAGGGTAAAGAAAAAATGTCAAAGCCCTTACTAGTATGGCAATGGGGTCAAAAATACCCGAAATATTCACGTTAAAAAGTGCAGCAAATAGAAGTGTAAACAGAAAATAATACTTAAATTTTGTCTTTAGTAACCCGATAGGTATGGTTTTTTTAATTTTGTCGGTAACAAGGTCGATAATGGTGCCCAGCGGGCAAATCCATCCGCAGAAAAAGCGGCCGAGCAATACTGAAAAAACCAGCATCAATATTCCCGGTACGAGAAGCAACGTTATTGTTTTTACAGCGAGAAGATAGCTTACAATAATAAGGGGATTGGCCCTGAAAAAACTATTTATTGCAATGGATATCTCATCTTTTCCTCTGTATTCGGTGTTGACAAAAAGGATTAAAAATACTGCCAGGAAGATTAATTGTGAAAGGCGTGACAGAGTAATTTTCATTAATGGCTTCCTGTTTCCTGTTATGTGTTAAGGGTAGCGAGATATGCGTTTCATGCTTTAATGACCTTTATCTTGTTGAGATTCATTTCCCCCAGACCTCTTTTGTATGCGGCAACAGTTGTGGATATATCCTGTGGATTCAGGCCGAAGAGTGTTGTAGCAAAAGCGTCGGCTGCGACTATGTCTGTGGAGGCGATGACCTTATTCAGCACCTTTACGTCATTGAGATTTCCGCCCTGGGGTCCGTGGTTTAAGAGGATACGCGTTGCATCTATGATTGTCAGGTGAGTTTTTACGAAGGCATTCATATCAGAGAGAGCTTCATCTATATTTCTATGAATATACCCCCTGTTGCCTCCCATTATACCCATGATATTTTTTAAGCCGAGGGTGAGACGTGTAAGGTTGTGGTGCTTTGCGATAGGCATGTTGATGAGAACATCGGCAAGGAGCGCTTCATCATAAAGCTCCCATTCTTTCAGAAAAACGCCGTTGATCTTTGTGTTTTTAAACCGCTCGCTTTCAACGTATTTGAGCTCAACATTTTTTAAACCCTTCAATGCTGCATTAATGCCGCTGTTTTCGTAACATCTCCTTGAATCGTTACAGGTATTATCAAAGACTTTAACCTTCTTTGCACCGGCTTCCAGACAGTCTTCAATAATAGCCTTGATAACTGCAGGGTGGGTGGTTGCCGCGTATTCCGGCCTTCTATCCCAGCCTATGTTCGGCTTGACAACAACTACGTTACCTTTTTTTACAAATTTACCGATACCGCCCAATGCGGCAACAGCATTCCTCGTTATAGCTGCATAGTCTTTACCTTCTGCAACTGCCAGGACAGGAGGTTCTTTTGCGAAGATATTTTTGTAGAATCCGCTGAAAAGTACGGATAATGCTGCAAACCTCAAAAACTCCCTTCTTTTCATAAGGATAATTTTAACTATTCTGTGCGGTTTGTCAACTGTAGTGTTATAATTAATATATGGACAGGCGTGATTTCATAAAATTTATATCCGTACTGGGGATAGGCTTTATGCTTCCGCACTCCACGCTTACAGCAAAGGAGATTGAGAAGGTACTGGAAAACGAGGACAGGGAAGGGTTTTATATCAGGTTTTATAAGCCCTTTAAACCTGTTGACCCTGATAGATGGACGCTAAAAGTCGGCGGTTTGTGTGAAAACCCGAAGGCGTTCAACCTTTCCGATATAAAAAGACTCAGGAAAGATACTCAAGTTTCGCGGATGAAATGTGTGGAATCGTGGTCAAGCAAAGCAAAATGGGGAGGCTTCAGGTCGAAGACGCTTTTTGATATTGTAAAGCCTGGAAAAGAGGCAAAGTTTGTATATTTTTATTCAGCAGATGACTATTATGAGTATATTTCCATTGATGATCTTTTAAAACAACGGGTGATTTTTGTCTACGAGATGAACGATAAATTACTTCCTGATATACACGGCGGCCCGTTGAGGCTGATAATGCCCTTCAAGTACGGATACAAAAGCGTGAAGACTATTATAAGTCTTGATTTTGTGAAGGAGGAAGGCACAGGCTTGTGGTCTAAGTATGGCTACTCCAGGGATGCAACCATTAAAACCGGTGAAGATCACGCCCTTGATTTAGGAGAGTACAGGACGCTGAAAAAAGAGGGCGAACCGGACTATTAACCCATCACCGGCTGAGATCATCCATGTTCCGTTCCATCCTGTAGTAGAGGAGCAGGTCGACAAATTCCCTCGATTCTACAGGATTTCTATCCATATAAAAAAGATGTGAATTGCAGTTGCAGTCCGAAGAGCCGAAGCCCTTTACCTGATCTTGTGAAATCTTAGAGACCGACGCGGCGATTTCGCATTCAAGACGGGAAGACGAGCGTATAGGAAGGGCATGGACAACAGTGGCACGCTCTCTCAGATAATCAATATGCCAGAAGAGATTTTTTCTTTTTCGCTTATGCCTTTCTATCCTTGCGGTAAGGTCTTTCATTGCTGAACCGATGTAAATATAAAAACCCTTTTTAAAAAAGATCATGCCGAGCTTTCCTATCGTAATTTCTTTATCAACATCAAGGTTGAGGATAAGTAAGTAGCTTCCGCAGTCCGCCCCTTCTTTTTCATAAATGTCCCATGGGATATCAAGCTCTGTTGCTTTATCTTCAACGGAAAGGTCATGTCCCCAGATAACGGATACGGCTTTTACGAATATATCATTACGTAGGATATAAAGGGTCTTTGAGAACTCAGGATCAATATGGTATTCAGGCAGGAAATGTTTAACTGAAGAGGAATGAACGACAAACAGCACCCCTCCGTGGTAGGAAGAACCGGCAATATCTACAATGTGCCTCCGTCCTCTGTCTGTTACTGCATCAGGAAACATGGCCATATTTTTATGGAACAGTGTGCAGGATTTTACCTCAAGAAGCATTTTTTCGTTCCCTTTTCTGAGAAGAAAATCAAACCTGCTTCTGCCGACGGTAAATTCAGGCTTTTCTATTACATAGTCTTCAAGCCCCGGTATCCCCTGTTTTCCAATAAGCCACCCGACGACGGTATTTGTGTGATGCGTGTGGAGAAAGACCGGTACACCGTCTTTATCAACTGCAATGACGGTATATTCTGTGCTCCTGTCTGAGATATGTGCTGTTTTGGTAATATAGAGGAGTTGATTTTTCTGTAAGAGTTCCCAGAGCCTGCCGGGGTTCGGGAGATATGCCGTGATTGCCCTGCCTTTATGGAAACATTCAACCATAAACCTGTTAGGCCTTGCGATAAATTCGGCAGTTTCTATATGATTGAAAATGTTAAGTTTTGTAATCTTTCCCATCCAGTTATACTCACTAAAAGTCTGCGTATTCCTCCATTATGACTTCAACATGATATCAAGAGAACTCTTCAAGGCATTTGTCGTATCTCTTATGACATGGGTATAAATTATAGTCGTCTCAACATTGTTATGGCCTAGAAGCTCCTGCCCCTCCCGTGAAATATCTTTCAAACTTTCTTGTGCCATAAACACCATAAATTAAGATTTTGTTTTTGTTCTTTATTATCACTAAAAGTGAATACCATGCAATAAAAAATAAAGAAATTATACATTTATTGGTTGTATTTCCTCAAACAATTCATGTAGTATTGAAATAAATACGATAGTCGTATATTAAATGTTAGCTTATATCGAGCATCAGGAAGGATTGAATGACCATCGAACGATTTGTAGAAAACGATAAAGCCTATCTGTCTTGGCGAAGTGCGCACCCTGGCGGCTTCGTGGCTAACGTTTCGGCACAGGGTCGCTCCTATGTCATGCTCCACAGAGTTTCACACAATCTTTCCAGTCGTGGCTCAAACCATCCGAATTGTCACACCCACACATATATGAAGATGGCGAGCGAAGACCTCCCTTCCCTTGAAGCAGCGGTTGTTGCCGCAGGGTACTCACCACATGTCTTTCACGATTGTAAAATTTGCCGTCTTGGGACTGCAAGACGCTTCGAGCCAACCACTAATCTTCAATTGCTCAACGAGGCTACTTATGATCTCTTGGCAACGGGCATCATGCCAGAGTATCCGGAAGGATATAGGAACCCCAAGGTGGCTCTACGCAAAACTAAGGAATACTATCGTTGCTCAAGGGTTAAGGCTTGGGTGCTATGGCAAGCGAGGTGGCAATGCGAAGGCTGCAAGGAAGGTGCTCCATTTACAGATTCGAGAGGTATGCCATATCTGGAAGCGCACCATATTATTAGCCTCTCGGCGGAGGGTCCGGACATTGTAGAAAATTGTGTCGCCTTGTGTCCCAATTGCCATAGGGAAGCGCATCTAGGTAGTAGAGCGTCGCAATTGATTCCCCTCTTGGAGGAAGCAATAAGGCAACGTGTGAAGGGAAGGAAATGGAAAAGCTAACAATCGCATCCACCGGACGGCTAAAGCCGCCGGTGATGCGTGTCGTTAGATGGACGCCTTCGGCGCATCAAAAGAAGATGGAGAGGTAAAATGGATATTGCGATTCGAAATGAAACAGAAAAAGATTTTCACGAAGTTGAAGAATTAACAAGGGAGGCTTTTTGGAATTTATATTTCCCGGGATGCAATGAGCATTATTTAGTTCACCAAATGAGGAATCATCCAGATTTTATAAAGGAGCTTGATTTTGTTGCAGAATACAACGGAAAAATAGTTGGAAACATAATGTATACAAAAGCATGGTTGATCAATGAAAATAGGCAAGAAAAAGAGATTATAAGCTTTGGCCCTCTCAGTGTTCTTCCAGAATATCAGCGCAAAGGCATTGGTAGCTCATTGATTAGCCATACAAAAGATATTGCTCTCACAAAGGGTATAAAGGGTATAGTGATATTAGGTGATCCGCACAATTATTGTAAACATGGTTTTAAAAGTGGCAAAGATCAAAATATTAGTGATATGAATGGGGAATACCCTTATGGAATGCTCGCTCTTGAATTAGAAGAACGGGCATTTGAAGGACATAAATGGAAATTTAAATACAGTGATGCATTTAATATAAATGAAGAAGATACTGAGAGTTTTGATAAAAATTTTAAGAGAAAAGAAAAGGATTATAAATATTCGCAAGAAATTTTCTCAATTGCCTTTAGATCATATATCAAATAACTTTCATCTATCTCTTGCAACGGATCACAAAAAGCCGAGCCCGCTGAAGAGCGACGTTAGACAGTATAGACAAGCATAATATTCAACTTAATTGTTATATACTATATGTTCATTACTCGATTATTTGAAAGGAGATAAGAATGGAATACATAAGAGTTGCAGCAACAGGCGAATTGCCTACAAACACGAGGACAATCGTTCTTATAAATGGTAAGGAAGTTCTTTTGGCGAATTTGGATGGTTCATACTATGCTATCGCCAACAAGTGTACTCATGCTGGAGGTTCACTGGCAGGAGGTGTTCTGAAAGGAGGCATTATTACTTGTCCAAACCATGGAGCTCGATTCAACGTGATGACAGGAGAGGCTGTCGGGCAAATTAAGGTTGGGTTTAGAGAAATAAAGACTGAGAATGTTGAATGTTATACTGTCAAGGTTGAAGGAATAGATATTATGGTGGGAATACCAGAAGTGTAAATATTGATAAAAGGTGTCTCAGGCATATATTGAGTACTTGCATTGTTTCCGGGGTCAGAGGTGTATGCATATAGACAAACGTTCCTTAAAAAAATTATCTTTAAAAATGGGGCTGAATTAATCCAGGAAAACCAAAAAAAGAACTTGTCCAACAAATATGTGCAGCCAAACGACCCGAGCCTCTGGCTGATTTTTATGTTGGAACCAAATGATGAAAAAATATCGATTTCATATCATGTCGTGCGATTACAAACACTGTGTCTATAGTGTTAACGCCAACAGTTGGCGTTAAACAGAAAATATCCATAAACCCAATACTGGCCTTGCTTTGGACTACAGAACCATTTTTGCATCCACAGTGGATGCAAATAATTAAGAGGACCATGATTCCTTCATGTTTTCCCTCTTACGACGGTTTGTATGGAATGAGGATGCACCTTCAACTAATTTGGTAAAGGAATTACAACTATATATCTTTATATTTTCTCCATGTCGAAAGGTTGTCGAGGTATTTCGGTGTTTTGTCTCCGGGAAAGTCCTTTTTAATTGTTTTATCACAAGTTGTCTGGTATTTTATCATGTTCAGCATTGACAGTTATATGTAGACAGGTTAAAAGCAAATGATGAAGGAAAAATACTTCCTCAATCTAAATGGTAGTTCCGAAGAAATATCACCATCAGGAGAGCATCGTCGAAGCATACGGTTTCCGGTGAGTCTCTCTGTTAAATATGGAGAAAAAACTCCCGTTGAATATACGAGTTTTATTATAAATATGAGCGAGAGAGGTGTTTTTATTCAAACCGAAAATCCTCTCCAGACAGGCGCCAAAATTGTAATGTCCTTTTATATACCCCCGAATGTTAAGATTCTTGCTAACGTCGTTGGAAATGTACAATGGGTAAACAACGGTGATTCTAATCTTCCGAGAGGCATGGGGATCAGTCTGGAAGTCTATAGCATAGAGTCAATACAACTACTTGAAGATTTCCTGGAAGAGCGAAAACATTTAGTCGATCTAAAAGGATAAGCCGCTTAAACATATCGCTAAGTTTTGTTTCCAATGAGCCGCCTCGCAGTTCTGTTGAGGGGCAGGGAAACAGAAGAGTCAGCCCTTGCATTTGAATATGTAATGGGAGATAACGATATTTAACTTAATAATAACAATTAGTTGCTTAACAATTCGCTGGAGCCAATCGGCAACAAAAAACGTTGCCCCCGGCTCAATTCTGCGTTACCACCCAGAATGAATGTGCAATCTTTAGTTGCATTATGTTGCATTATGCTATTCTGAGAGATACAATTATAGCATGTTGCAATAAAGATGTTCGGAGGAACGATTATGGCTACAGCAGTAAGAATATCAGAAAGACTTGTAGATGAAGCAAAGAGATTTGGACGAATTGACCATAGGTCTTTAGCCGGGCAGATTGAGCACTGGGCACAAATGGGCAAATGTGTCGAAGAG
>JAPLKC010000088.1:0-59923 GCA_026388255.1 Pseudomonadota bacterium
ATGTATCTCCTTGTAGTTGAGATGAGTTATTGTATCATATGAAGGCATAAAATGCCAGTTTATTGTATACTATTGTGGACATTGTAGCAAAATAGTTGGACTACCCTCGCAAAGGTTAAGGGGATTTGGGCAACAGGCCGTCAAGGGCTGACCCTTATTCTGCTATGCGCCTGATATACCTTAAGGCTCGTAGTAGATGGGCTTAGTCATCTTTTTTACAGAAAATTTCTTTAAAATATGATGCCCATCATAGTCAAGAACACGCAAATCATCGTTTTGCTTAAGATCGTCCATGACACTGGTGTAATGTGTTCCATACTTTTCTTTTAATTCATCTTCGGGGATTTCAAATGCGACGAATTTCTTGATTCCCTTTAAAGATAACTTCTTAACAAACTGTGGATTGGTTAGAGAATCGTATGATGTGAGGAGTAGAATAGGTCCTGTACCTGAAAAAATAATCGCTGCTTTCATGATACACCTTCCTTTCAATTAGTTTAGAAACGCTTCAAGCGCTTCAGTTGGTTGGTTGGAATAATATTCAATCAGCGCAGCATAACTACCGAAACCAGAATTTTTCATATTGCCCCATTTATCCGATTTCCCTTTAATCATATAGTAATTATATAAGAATCTATGCATTTGTCAAGGAAGGGCATGTTCGTATGTTACTCTGCAAATAAAGTTACTTTTTTTGCCTTGGGAAAGTAATTTCTCCTGACATAATGCCCTCAAACGGAATGGCCTGTTGCTAAAAAATCCTTTACTTTACGCTAAAATAAATTTACATAAATGATCAAAAAAAACCATCAGGAGCAAGGACATGGTAAAACCGGCGTCAAGAGTAGAAAAAATCCCCCCCTATCTATTTGCAAGAATCGATAAAAAGAAGGAAGAAGTTCGAAAAAAAGGGATTGATTTAATAGATTTCGGAATTGGTGATCCCGACATTCCAACACCAAAATATATCGTTGATAAAATGATTGAGGCCGCTTCTGATCCGAAGAACCACAGATACCCGAGTTATGAAGGTATGCTGGAATACAGAAAGGCCGTTTCACAGTGGTATCAAAAAAGGTTTAATGTCGAGCTCAACCCTGATAATGAGGTAGTTGCCTTAATAGGCTCAAAAGAAGGCATTGCACATCTGCCCTGGGCTTATATTGAAAACGGCGATATTGCCCTGATCCCGTCACCTGGTTATCCTGTTTATAAAATCACAACTCTTCTTTCCGGCGGGACGCCTTACATGATGCCGCTAAAAGAAGAAAACAGATTCCTGCCGGAGTTTGACAAGATTCCGGAGGATATACTGCAAAGAGCAAAGATTATGTTTATAAACTATCCGAATAATCCTACAGGCGCACATGCAGATGATGAATTCTATAAAAAGGCAATTGATGTTGCCAAGAGATATAACATCCTCATCTGCCATGACGCAGCATACAGCGAGATTGCCTATGAAGGCTACAAACCAAAAAGTATTCTTGAATTTGACAAAGAAAAAACATACTCGGTGGAATTTCATTCCCTCTCTAAAACATACTGTATGACAGGCTGGAGAATAGGGTTTGCCGTCGGTAATAAAGACGCCATATACAACCTCGGCAAATTAAAAACAAACATAGATTCAGGCGTTTTTCAGGCCATTCAATATGCTGCTATCGAGGCTCTAACAGGAGATCAGCGCTCAGTAGAAGAAATTAAAACGATCTTCCAGAAAAGAAGAGATCTTGTCGTTGATGGACTCAACTCAATCGGAATCAATGTTTCAAAACCCTTGGCAACATTCTATATATGGGCAAAGGTACCTGAAGGCTATACATCAGAGAGTTTTTGTGAAAAGCTTTTAGAAGAAACAGGTATTGTTGTAACTCCAGGTAATGGTTTCGGAGATGAAGGAGAAGGGTATTTCAGAATTTCAATCACAATCGGTGAAGACAGAATCAGAGAAGCAATCAAGCGTTTAAAATCGCTGAAATTGTAAAGTATCTGCAAACCTAAATATTTATCGTTAAGATTCCTTTCCGCCTACTACGATTTCCGGTATCCTTAAGGTAGGTTGTGCATCTGATACGGGAACACCCTGTCCGTCCTTGCCGCATGTGCCTATTCCAAAACCAAGATCATTCCCTACCATATCTATTTCCTGGAGTACCTGCAGCCCGTTGCCCATCATCGTTGCATTCTTGATCATTTCGCCGATCCTGCCTTTTTCAATTATGTAGCCTTCCTGTATCTCAAAAACAAAATCACCTCTTACGGTATCCACCTGGCCGCCGCCCATTTTCACCACATATACCCCGTCATCAACAGAAGAGATGATCCGTGCAGGATCATCTTTCCCGGATAAAATCATCGTATTGCTCATCCGCGGGATAGGCTTGAACCTGAAAGATTCCCTTCTCCCGTTTCCTGTAGATTCCTTTCCGTATTTCATTGCATAAAACCTGTCAAAAAGGTAATTTTTTAATATTCCGTTCTCAACAAGGATGGTTCTTTTCGGGGCAACCCCGTCATCGTCATAGGCATATGTCCCTCTCATATTGGGAAGGGTTGCATCATCAACCACACTGATTAACGGCGAAGCTATTTTCTGTCCAAGCATCCCCTTATAACAGGAAAGTCCTTCCATGGCGAGGTCAGCTTCGAGTCCATGGCCTATTGCCTCATGGATCATGGTGCCGCCTGCTTCAGAGGCAAGCACAACGGTTTTTATACCCATTGGCGCTTCAATCGCGTCAAGAAGACCCGACAATCTTTTTACCGTTGTTTTTACAAGGCCTTCGATCCTCTCATCTGTAAAAAATTCAAATCCGTAAAAACCGCCTATTGAGTCATAAGCGGTTTGAACATCACCGTTTTTTTCGCCTACAACAAGTACGTTCATAACAACCTGGCGTCTTTCGTCTTCAATGTTCCCGCCATCGCTGTTGTGCATATTTACCTGCTGTAATGTATCCCTGTATATAATCCTTACCTGTTTTATCCTCTTTTCTTCCGTCCTTGCCATTTTATCAACACGTTGAAGCATATCCAACTTTTCTTTTAAATCAATATCTTCAGGGCTAATTGTTGCAGAAAAAGGATAGGCGGCCTTGATATAATCCCCTTTCTTTATGGTTGCGCTTTGCCTCCCATTTGAAAATCTGCTGAGCCCCCTTGCAATTCCAACAAGCTCCTCTTCTTCAAGTACATTGGTTGAGGCAAAAAAGGTTTTCCAGGGTTTTATTGCACGCATGCCCACTCCTTTGTCAATGCCCTTCTCAATCTTCTCAAACCTTGAAGATTCGAGATGTAAATGATTATAGCTTCTTCTTTCAATAAATATATCGCTGAAAAGCAGGTCCCCTTCCATGAGCGCTTTTAATATCCTGTCAACATTAAGCATCAACAACCTCCTGAAAAATAATCCCGTAATTAGACATATCTTCTGTAATAAATTCTATTTCCTTCTCAAAATTGGAAGGATAGATGATCTCAATAATCCCCTTGTCTCCATCCAGAACAGAGAAAATTCCAATATCTTCATAAGATTCCAGAATTGATTTAAAAAATCCTATACCTTCCCTGTTCATAATAAATTTTTTGGTTCTTTCCATATCTTTTTTCACAATGTGTCCCAAAAATATCGGAGTGCGAGGAGGAGACAACAAAGATGGGCAAAGATCGGCAACATGGTTTTAAGCCCTTTCTTTCAGCATTTCAATAAACGCTTCTATTCTCAATTTTGTCCTTGAATCGAGCTTCCTCGGGAGATCCCCTTCGATTGTTATAAAGGGAACTTCAAGAACATCTCTTAAGATCACTTCTTCCATAATCCTGTAGCAAAATGCCTGGACATAATGTATAAGGCCTTTGATTTTACGTCTTTTTATCTCTCTCTTAATATCTTCAATCCTGAGGAAAATCCCGTATGGGTATGTATAAAGCCTATACCTTTTTACTATATCCATATCCTTTGAAAAGTATGGCAATGAGAACTGTCTTTGGGTTTCATTGAAGACTATATGGACACCGTTTTCCTCGATAGCATCATGCAGATCTATAAATATCGGTGGAACCCCGATATATCCGATATTTATGCCATCATTTTTCTTCCTTGTCTTTGCGGTTTCGATAAATGTTTTGGCCATATTGTTATATCTATTGTAATCCCCAATCATATCGGAAGCTCTTACTAACCAAAGATGGTTTTCATAACCTGTCACCACCTTTTCCTGCCATGTCATCCTGTCTATCTCTTCGAGATTTAATCTTGCCTGTTCTATTCCCTTTTCAACCTCAATAAGCTCTTTTTTTTCAACGGACAGCTCATGTTTCAGTTTTTCGATCTCCCTTTTCAGGACCTTTTCGTCCCTATCATAAGGATAAGAAAAGGGTATTACTTTTATGCCTTTATAGGTCAGTATCTCTGCCAGTGCCTGGGTGTTGCTGCAATCACCTTCCATTACCGTTATGACAGTCTCAATGCCTTCCTCTACAATCACGCCATAGATACCTTTTATCCAACTGCACATGCTTTTAGGGAACCCGTCTTTCTCGGCCCTTTCGATGAAATGCACAGGGTTTTTATCTGTTATGAAAATATTATTGAGATCACAGGGAATAAATCCTCCTGCAAAAATAATTTCAACAGGAACTGTAGTGGTAAAACCGACTGTATTTTTTTGCGTCATTTTCTACCTGCTCAATAATTCGTAAGTATTTTATTCAGAAAAGTCAGGCGCATAAAGAGGTTAAGCAATATTTTGTCTTTTACCGCGAACAAAAATACTCACGATATACAAAATAACTGCCAGTAGCAAGAACGTAAATAAATTGAAATTGCTATTCAAATTTATGCTTTTTATGGTATGCAAAAAACAAATAAAAAAGCCGGTAGCCCAAAACCTCGTAATCCTCGATATCTCGTTTCGGCTGATACGTTTTTTAGAAAAACCTGAAAAAACGCCTTGCATATATTTTGTGAAGTATGAATCAGGGAACACCTGCGGAACATCCAGCATATATTCTATATAAGGTTCATTATGGGTTGCAGCAAGAAATTTTTCTTCTTTTCTCAGGGTTGGCCCATAAACCCAGAAAAAAAGAAAGGGGTATATGAGTATTAAATACGGGTTGCCGCTTAAAAGGCAAAAACTGGCATCGATTAAATAATTAGCCATGTAATATGGGTGTCTTACTACCCCGTAAATCCCGTTATTACACATGACAACATTACGTATAAGCACTCCTTTAGTAATGAAATGAATGATACATCCTGCCCCGAGTAAGAAAAATGCTACTGTTATTTCGATATAATTTAAGCTAAATAAGGTTACGGATATATACGATAAAAATCTGATCAGATTTCTAAGGTTGGCCCTCGTGATCCGGAAATATTTTTCTTTTCCCATAACTTTTTTGATGAAGTTAAAATATTTGCATATCTTTGTCAATCCTTTTCAGAATGAATTGCTTTTTGCTTGACATGCAAATCCTTTATGTTGATATATATTTTCACAAGTGAAGGTGAACATATTTAATCCTGACGTGTTCAACAAAGAACAATTTAACAATAACTGGATAAAACCAATCATTCTGATTTTATTAAGTACTACCCTATTATTCACAGGACTCTCAACCCGGTCCCTGTGGGGATCGGAAGGTCGCTGGGCGGAAATTGTCAGGGAAATGATCATGTCCGGGAACTATTTTTTGCCCACAATCAACGGTAATATCTACTTTGATAAGCCTTTATTGAGTTACTGGATAATATTACCATTTTCATTTAAAGGGGTTGTAACCGAGCTATCCTCAAGGATACCAAGCGCAATTTCAGGGATCGGCGTTATTTTATTAACTTTTATAATAGGCCGCCGGCTTTTTAATAGCAGGATCGGTATGGTATCAGCCATGCTTTTATCGACTTCCGTCATGTTTGTCTTGTGGTCCAGGACAGCGTCGGCAGAAATGCTGAATCTTTTCATGATATGGTTGGCATTCCTGATTTTTCTAACCGGTAATTACGGAGGTCGCCTGATATATATTGTTTTGCTTTATATTGTCAGCGCTATAGCATCTTTTTGCAAAGGACCCGTTGCGCCTGCTGTAATTTTCACTTCAATCGGGTCTTACAGCACAATCGAGTTATTGATTAATTTGAAGAAAAAAGGTTTTACGCGCATTGCCTTTAAGGAAGGATTTTCTTCTGAATTCTGCTGGATATTTTCCTGGAAGGGTTTTTTGGGACTGTTTGCAGGTTTGGCCTTCTTTACAGGACTTCTCTTGGCTCCGGTTATCCTGACCGGCTCCTGGCAGTCCGTCGAACTCATGTGGAGGGAAAACGTTCTACGATTTTTTCGTCCCTTCGATCATATTGAGCCTCTGTATACATACCTGAAATACATACCGCTTTTTTCTGCACCATGGACATTTTTTCTATTAGCCTCTATTTGGGAGATAAAAAGCTGGGAGCGTGACCGGTTCAGCAGATGGATCATAATTATAGCAGTTACAATATTCATATTCTTTACAATCTCAGGTTCACGGAGAAGCTACTACATATTGCCAATTTTACCTGCATTGGCCATAATAACCGGCAAGACTATAGTTGATTGGTTTAACATGACAGATCCTCTTCGAAAAAGGATAATCCATACAGCAGCCTTGCTTACTTCAATGCTTCTTGCGCTGGCCGGCATTGGACTTTTGTTTGCATACTTTCGTATCGAAATCCCTCATCATGTATCACAGCTCGCTCTCGGGGCGGTCGCTATTTCAGGCGCAATAGCTTCGTTTATCCTGTTCATTCGAAAAAAACCCTTCAAAGGCTTAGTAATACTATTTTCACTTATTTTTATTATTGAGCTATGGACTTTTACAATAGGGATGGCTGCTGCTGAAAGCAAGCGGACACTACGCCCGTTTGCGCAAAAAACCGCTGCCCGTCTTCAATATGTGAAGGACAACAAAATTGCCTTTTATCAGGTTGGAGATTCTGCGCTTATCTTTTATTTAAAACGAAATCCCTTGATATATTTCAATAATCCTGAAGAAGTCAAAGAGTTTACATACAAGAACCCTGATGGCTTTATAATTGCCAATCTTAGTGTTTTACCAGCATTTCAGCGTGAAAAATATCTTGATAAAATGGTTCCCATTATTATAGAAAAACCTGTTCCGGACAGGAAGGATGACCCCCTGGCTTTATTCACCTTATCGTATAAATAGGCTAATTCTCAACGTCTTTCAGAAAGTAATATATTTCTTTAAACTGGTATGGCTCTATTTCTTCTGCACGTACATAATATGGAAAACCCATACTTTCATATAGAGCATCTGTCTTTTGTTCGCCATAACGCTTTATCAGTGAATTCTTTAATTGTTTTCTTTTGTTCTGGAAACAATTTCTTATAAAATCAATCAACTCGTCATCGGTCTCTTTTTCATTCTCTTTAAAAACAATGGAAAGCAAAGCACTGTCCACTTTCGGGGGCGGGATAAAAACCCGTGCCTTAATATAGAACAACACCTTGACATCGGCAAAAATCTGGCAATCTACAGAGGGTGCACCATATGTTTTGCAATGAGAATTGCTCACAATCCTTTGGGCAATTTCCTTTTGAACGGTTAAAAAAGCGCTGTCTACAATCGATCTTTCACTAAGAATTTTAAAGATTATCGGGCCTGTAATTTTATATGGGATATTTGCTACTATTTTTATATTTTTCTCTTTCCTGAACTGTGCCAGTGGAATTTTCAGACAATCGCCGTATATTACCTTAACATTGTTATATTTATTTTCAATCTGATCAAGATATTGGGCAAACGAGCTGTCGAGTTCAATTGTAAACAAATAACCTGCTTTTTCCGCAATTTGTGCAGTAAGATCCCCGTGGCCTGCACCTATTTCGACAACAACATCCTCTTTGGTAATATTCGCTGAATGAACTATTTTACGGAGAAGGTTCTTGTCTTTAATAAGATTTTGTGACAAACTTTTTTTAAGCATAATTTGTAAACATCAGGGCTGGGAGCATAGGACACATAGTTAAAATTACCTGAAAAACTTTAAATCAGTTGCATTATAATTGAAGCTAAATCATCTTCATCCTTGAAAACGCCTTAGTATCAAGCCCTGAAACAATCCCCTTTTGAAAATACCGGTATCCTGTAATTGCAACCATAGCACCATTGTCGGTACAAAAATGTGGTGATGAGAACAGTGTATCAAACTGTTCTTTCTCCCCCTTTTCAATAAACATTTCTCTCAATCTATTGTTTGCTGCAACCCCACCACCCACAATTATCCTTTTAACATTGAAATCCCTGGCCGCTTTTATAGTTTTATACGAAAGAACATCACAGATAGCTTCCTGAAACGACGCAAGAATATCGGGCATATTTTCATCGGTTATACCATGTTTTTTTACATAGTTCAGGAACGATGTTTTTAACCCGCTGAAGCTAAAATCGTAACCATTGTTATCCATCATCGGTCTCGGAAAATGAACATATCCCCTATTTCCTTTTTTTGCAATATCCTCTATCGCCTTCCCGCCCGGATAACCGATACCAAGGTACTTTGCAATCTTATCAAAGGCCTCGCCTGCCGCATCATCTCTTGTGCTCCCAAGTACTTTATAGACACAATAATCTTCCAGCAGCAGGATGATCGTGTGACCGCCTGAAACAACAAGGGCTATATATGGATAATTTGCTTCTTTCTCAAGAAAAATGCTCATTGCATGAGCTTCTACATGGTTAACAGCAATGAGCGGTTTATTTATAGAAAGCGAAAGTCCTTTTGCAAAGCACAATCCCGCAAGGACAGAACCAATCAGTCCAGGACCGGAGGTTACGCACACAATATCAATATCTTTTGCCTCAATGTTTGCTTCTTCCATTGCATTGTGGAAAATAATATCTATTAATTCTATATGTTTTCTCGAAGCAATCACATCTTCAATACCGCCAAAAAGCTTATGGACATCAACCTGACTCGATACAATATTTGAAAGTATTTCTCCCCCGTCCTTTAATAAGGCAATAGAAGTATCGTCACAAGAAGTGTCTATACCGAGTATTATCATTATATGATATTCTGCATTATATTTCTTTCCAGAGTATTTTGATTTTTTCTTTCTTCTTCAAACCTTCCATGAAAGACCTGAAATATTCTCCCCTCTTTTCAGCAATAATATAATTTGCGTAGTCTTTTTTATTCTTTTCCCACTCCTGCGTTTCTGGAATCTTCTCGTCTTTGAATGAAAAAACATAGTATTTGCCGGAAATTTCAACAGGTTTTTTGCACATTACATTGTCTTTTGAGAGGGACAGAACATCAATGCTCTCTCTGGGTATGGGACCTATTTTCGGGATATCACCAACGTTTCTGTGGATAAAACCTGTTTCATTCTTTGAGCTGAAAGTCTTTTTATTTATTGTTTCTTCTGCATTTGCTTTTGCAAACATCTTTGCCTTCTCCAAGACAATATTTTCTCTAAGCTCTTTCATAATAATATCTTTATCAAAGGGCCTTCCTTCTTCCATTGCAATGAGTTTATATATATATGATTTTGAATTACCTCTTATTGGTAATGAAATATCCCCCTTCTTCAAACCTTTAATCCATTCTTCTATCTTGACATCTTTAAATTTCTTTAGAAGCTCACTCTCTTTTAAGGTTCCGGTATCTATAACTTCCATACTGTTTCTTTTTCCATAGGCATCAATATCATTAAATTTTAGCAAGTCCATATAAACAGCATCATCCTTAACAGCACTTTTTTCGTCAATCACAATGTATTTCAGCCGGTAAATGTTTTCACCTTTAAAAGTCCCTTTTTCCTTCTCATACATGTTCTCAAGCTCTTTCTCATACACATTCACCTTATTTTTATAATCCAAAGGATCAAATTGTATGTAAGACAAATTGACACTGCCCCTTTCTTTAACATAACTTGCCCACAGGTCTGCTTCATCATAAAATATTCCGTTATCATTGATTATTTTAGTAATTTTCATTACAGCAAGGCTGGTTTTTTCCGATTCTTCAAATTTTTTAGGGTCTATGCCACTCCTTTTCAAAATTTCTAAGTAGACCTTTTGACTGAATTTACCATCCCTCCTGAATGCATCTATATTTTCGATATATCCATTAAATTCCGCATCAGAAACTTTTATACCCATATCTTTTGCCTTTAAAAGAAGGAGATGCTTATTAATAATCTCATCCATTACCTTTTCTTTTATTTTAAGTTCTTTCAGCAAATTTTCATCAAGTTTATCTTTATAAATAAGTCGGTAGGTATTGAATACGTTTTTGTATGCCTCCTGATATTCCTCATAAAATATTTTATGCGATCCAACTTCTGCAATAACTCTCTCGCCTGCCCTGAAGGAACCTACCCCCCAGAAAATAAAAACGATAATAATTACTCCAAATAACCCTTTGACTAACCAACCGGTTGCATACTTTCTCATAAATCTCAGCATTTTTACTCCTCTATTGATTTTGATGTTCTAAAAATAGTATAATAAGTCTGATTTTTCAATATTTTAATCATTAAAAAAGGGGCAAGAATATGCTCGAAACACTTTTTGGCTTTATTTCGAAAGACTTGGCTATAGATCTCGGCACTGCAAACACACTTGTATATGTTAAAGGAAGGGGCATTGTATCAAATGAGCCATCGGTGGTGGCTGTGCATAAAGACTCAAAAGGTACAAAGAGAGTAATAGCTGTAGGTGAAGAAGCAAAGAAAATGCTCGGGAAAACGCCAGGTAACATTGTTGCCATAAGACCTCTTAAAGACGGAGTTATAGCTGATTTTGAAATAACTGAGGCAATGCTCAAATATTTTATTCAAAAGGTACACAATAAGAGATCCTACGCAAGGCCAAGAATTGTTATATCCGTACCATCCGGGATTACTCCGGTTGAAAGAAGGGCAGTTAAAGAATCTGCTGAATCAGCCGGAGCAAGGGAAGTTTACCTGATAGAAGAACCTATGGCCGCAGCCATCGGCGTGGGTTTACCCATAACGGAACCGAGCGGTAATATGATAGTCGACATAGGTGGTGGAACCACAGAGGTTGCGGTAATCAGCCTTGCCGGTATAGTATACTGTAATTCGGTAAGGGTCGCAGGTGATAAAATTGATGAGTCAATAATCCAATATATTAAGAGAAAGTATAATCTTCTTATCGGAGAGAGAACTGCGGAATTAATTAAAATAAATATCGGTTCTGCATATCCGGATCCTGACGGCGAAGAGCTTACCATGGAAATAAAGGGAAGAGACCTGGTTGGAGGGATACCTAAAACCTTAGAAATCTCATCAAAAGAAATCAGAGAGGCAATAGCCGAACCTGTAAATGCCATTGTAGAGGCTGTAAGAATAGCCCTTGAAAGAACCCCTCCGGAACTCGCCTCAGACATCGTTGATAAAGGCATCGTAATCAGTGGAGGGGGGGCATTGTTAAGAAATCTTGACCTTTTTATAAAAGAAGTAACAAGACTTCCTGTTATTATTGCAGAAAATCCGCTTACTGCTGTGGTGGAAGGGACAGGCAAGGCCCTTGATGAAGTGGCCCTTCTTAAAGAGATTGCAACATACTTTTAAAACAGTGGAGAATTGAAAAACTCTATTATAATAATCACTGCTGTATTGGTGCTTGCATTTTCATTTTTCATCTTTACAAATACATCTTTTTTTGTAAATGCATATGCAAAGGTGAAGTGCAATATTGGTGACATTGCAGGTCCTACTTTAAAATTAATCGGCAAGCCGGCAAACCTCGTAAAATACCTTTTTGAAACATATGTAAACCTGTTAGACGCAAAAAAAGAGAATGTTGAATTAAAAAAGAAACTCGACATATTACAGCTTGAAAATCAAAAAATCTCTGATCTGGACAAAGAAAATAAAAGACTAAAATCAATCCTGCATCTTGCAGAACAGAATCCCAATAAAATGATAGCCGCAAGAGTTATAGGAGAGGACATTAAAAACTGGTTCAGATGCATCATCATAGATAAGGGGAGAGATTCCGGTGTAACAGAGAAAATGCCCATCATTACGCCAAAAGGACTTGTAGGACAGGCAGTGGAAGTCAATAAATGGCATTCAAAAGTTATGATAGTTAATGACACTAACTCCTCGGTTGATGTGTATATTGAGGGAAAAAATTCAAGAGGAATACTCGAAGGCACTGGACAGACCACGCTCAAGTTGAAATATGTCTTGAAGAACGACGAAGCAGCCATCGGCGACAAGCTTATAACCTCGGGGAAAGACAGCCTTTACCCGAAAGGTCTTCCAACCGGTATCATAATTACTGTAAACAGAAATAATCCTGGAATATTTGCCGATATAGATGTTATGCCTTTCAATAATTTTAAAAGGCTTGACGAAGTTCTGATAATAAGAAAACAATGAAAATATCCGTGTATATCCTGACGGGAATAATTTTGTTAACAATTGAATCTTCGCTTCTTTCTTTTTTCCCGGTAGAGTTTTTTAAACCTGATCTCGGTATGCCTTTTATTCTTTATACAACTTTTTTTTTAGGTCCTTTACCTGGACTTATTACGTCCATTTTCATAAGCCTGTTCCAGGAAATACTTTCAAACGCACCGCATGGTTCTATTATTTTTACAAAACTCTCGATATTTCTTCTGGCCACTTTTATGAAAAGCAAACTCTATATTGATTCTAAATACAGTTTTTCTTATATCTGCGGCGGCTTGGCAGTTGTTGAATCTTTTTTGTTTCTGGCACTATCGGTTCTTTCTAAGGGTGAAATAAGCAATATTATAAATGTAATATTTTATACAATCCCAAACGCTATATTTACCGGTTTTGTTTCAATTTTTATTTTTTCGTTGATAGAATCTCTGAATATGAAGTTTCTCAGCAGAGAATAGAGTAAAAAGAGGAATTAGCTTGGAAAACTTTGTAAAAGACGATACAACCCAGGAGAGCAGAAAGTACAAATGGTGCAAATGGTTATTGATATTCACAATAATCATTCTTATAATCAGGCTCTGGGATCTTCAGATAATGAAAGGCAGTGATATGAGGAAGCTGTCTGAGCAAAACCGTATCAGGATAAAAAAGGTTGTTGCGCCGAGAGGCATGATATATGACAGGGCAGGCAGAATCATGGCTGACACAAGACCGTCGTTTAACATGTATATTACACCTGAAGATATCAAAGATTTTAACCAGACAGTTGATGGTCTTGCTAAACTCATCGATATAGACAGAGAAGATATTATAGATAAGATGAAAGTTGCCAGTGGGCTCCCCCCTTCTTTTCCGGTAAAAATAAAATCAGATATTTCCATGGATGAAGTTGCAAAAATTGAAGCAAATCGCATTTATCTTCCAGGCGTAACTATTCAAATCGAGCCCAAAAGAAACTACCCATATGCTAAGATGATGGCGCATATGCTCGGCTATGTTTCTGAAGTCAGCGATGAAGAGTTAAAAAACAAGTCATTAAAAGGTTACTCTCCTGGTGATAATATCGGCAGATATGGGCTGGAAAGGGCTTACGAAACATATCTCAGAGGAAAAGACGGGGAAAAGCGGGTAGAAGTTAATGCGATGGGCAGAGAAGTGAGAACCCTTGAAACAATTGAGCCGATTGCCGGGAACAACCTGTACCTCAATATAAATCTTGACGTTCAGCTTACTGTTGAAAAGGCATTTGAAAATAAAAAGGGAGGGTGTATTGCCTTAGAAACAAAGACGGGCGCTGTCCTTGCACTCGTAAGCAGACCGTCCTTTGATCCTAATAAATTTGCTTCGGGCATTACGAAAGAGGACTGGAAGGCTATTACTACCGATAAAATGCACCCTCTCCAGAACAGGGCTATTCAAGGCAGGTATCCTCCAGGCTCTACCTTCAAAATTGTATCAGCCTTGAAAGTCCTTGAAGAAGGGATTATCAATGAAAAAACCGGTTTTTCTTGCAGGGGTGGATTTCCTTTTGGCAACAGGGTTTTTAAATGTTGGAAAAAAGGCGGTCACGGAGGCGTATCTATGCATAGAGGGATAGTAGAGTCATGTGATGTCTTTTTTTACAACGTGGGCTTAAAGCTCGGGGTGGACAGAATTCATGGGATGTCTGAAGCAATTGGCCTGACAAAGATTACAGGCATTGATCTACCCGGTGAAAAGAATGGTCTTGTACCGTCTACCGCATGGAAGCAAAAAACATACGGCCAACCATGGTATGAAGGAGAAACTGTCTCAGTTTCCATAGGACAGGGCGCAGTATGGTTAACACCGATACAGCTTGCACAGCTTTCAGCTTTTGTGGCAAATGAGGGGGTCACCTTTAAGCCCCATATAGTCAATAGAATTGTATCGCTGGAAGGAAAAACAATAAAAACATTCGAGCCTGTCATGAATACCAATGTAAAACTTAAGAAAGATGTATTCAGAATCGTCAAAGAAGGTATGCGGGGGGTAGTAAACGAACCAAGCGGCACAGCATATGGTTCCCGTCTCCCGAACATCAGTATATGTGGAAAAACAGGTACAGCACAATCAGTCGGCGAAAAGGGTAAAAACCTTGGCGATCATGCATGGTTCATAGCTTTTGCCCCTTTTGAGGAACCGACCATTTCCATTTCTGTTCTTGTAGAATACGGCGGACACGGGTCAAGCGCTGCAGCTCCTGTTGCAAAATCTATTACTGAAACTTTTTTCAAAGAAAGGGTTGTGATTAAAGAGGCAAGAATCCATGAAAATAGATAAAAGAAAGGCGTCCCATCTGGACTGGTATCTCATTATAAATGGCCTTATCCTGTTTGCCATAGGCATCTTTAACCTCGTGAGTGCAACCAGTTCTTTTTATAGCGGTTCTTACAACTTTATCATGAAACAACTAATTTCATTCTCAATAGGTCTCATACTTATTTTTATAATAATACAGTATGATTACAGGATAATAGCAAATCATTCAAAATGGTTCTATGTACTGGCTATTGCGTTTATCTTGCTTGTTTTAATAATAGGGATGATGGCCGGAGGGGCAAAAAGGTGGATAAATATATTCGGTATCAGTTTTCAACCGTCTGAGTTTATGAAACCGATTCTTGTACTTTATCTTGCTAATATGCTCTATGAAAAAAAGAGGGAGGGTAAGGCATTAAGTTTGAGGGACATATCGATGCCGATGCTTGCTACGTTGATACCCTTCATTCTTATTGTGAAACAACCTGACCTAGGTACTGGCATCATTATCGTGTTTACATCCCTTTCCATCCTCTGGTTTGTAGGTTTAAAAAAATCTACCTATGCCCTCTTATTTGGTATTGGGGCTGTTATTCCTTTTATTGCATGGCAATACCTTATGAAACCGTACCAAAAAATGAGAGTGCTTAGTTTTATAAATATTGATGCAGATCCTTCAGGATTCGGATATCACGCAAAACAGGCAGTTATTGGAGTCGGTTCAGGCAAATTTTTTGGGAAGGGTTATATGGCAGGTACGCAACATAAACTACAGTTTATACCGGAACATCATACCGACTTTATTTTTACGGTTTTCGGAGAAGAATGGGGCTTCCTTGGCTCTATTATACTATTTCTTCTGTTCTTGTCTTTTATATTAAGATGTTTAAAAATTGCCCAAAACGCACATAACGAGCTTGGCTCGATCATTGCCTTCGGCGTAGCTACAATCATATATCTCCAGTTTGCCATTAATGTTATGATGGCAATACATCTAGCCCCTGTTGTAGGCATTCCTTTGCCCTTCATCAGTTATGGAGGCTCATCAATGCTTACTGTCATGATTTCAACCGGATTGGTTCTCAATGTAAGTATGAGAAGGTATATGTTTTGAAAAGACAGTGAATAGTCGTCAGTTAATAGTGAACAGTAAAAATATATTCAGGTTCATCGTATACTATTCACTAACGACTATTCACTGTCTTAAAATTACTCTGCTATCACCCACGAATCAAGCATTGTCCTGACAGTGGGAAAATATTTATCGTATTGCTCTGCCTGTGCAGAATATATCCAGACATGAAATACTTCTCCATTTTTCCGGGAGACTGCAATCATCAACTGCTTATAGTTTTTATCCTTAAAAATGTATTCAGCGATAAATTGTCTGCCTGTCAACTTTATCCCATTTTTGCTATATGTATATATTTCCGCAGGATAAACCTTCGCATGTTGCGTTATTCTCAATTGGTTCTCAAAATCAGCAATTACAGCGTTCACATCTTTATACTTTCCATCTTTCATCTTTGTTGAAAGTAAATTTTGAACACCTACCACAGGAGTATTTACATTTGTTTCTGCCTTTTTTGTAAACACAATTATATGCGGGGTTTTCTTGATATAAGTCCAATCTTCAGGATAAGTTAATATATATCCGTATCCACTTTCATTAAATACATTGTCAGCAGCAAATAACGTTGCAGAAATAATAAAACTAAATAAAAAAACAACACAAAGAAAAGCTATAAATATCCTTTTCATGTTTTACCCCCTGATTGTTTATAAAAGTTACATTTTTCTATGGATTAACCGGAACCCAAGCCTTATGTGCAGGTACCCACTTTCCGTTAATCCACTGACCCGGTACTTCAACCCATTGTCCCGGGGGTTGCTGCTGCGGGTCTGCACTGGTATAAACCGGCTTTTGTTGCTGCGCGCTTTTATCTTTCTGGTAATCCATCTCATGGCCAACAAGACTACCTGCAAGGGCTCCGCCAGCCATACCAATTAAGGTACCGGCAGTATTTCCTCCAATTATTTGACCGGCAATTGCACCAAGACCCGCACCAATTGCTGCGCCCTTTGTTGTATCACTCATCCCTTCTATGGATGCACATGAAAAACTCATGAATCCAAATGCAACAACCAAAATAAACAGGTAGATTTTTTTCATCCGGTATCTCCTCCTTTTATTAATATTACTGCGACTGATACCTGTATTTATATATAATGCGACCATAAGCCAATTGCAAGTAAATAAACTACATTAAAATGTTATTGGGCTATATTTGGAATTCATCACAACAGTTTTCATTTTTATGGTAAAATATTATCTGTATACCTCATAATTATTACAAAAAGGATTCTCTGGAGGATATTTATGGAAAAGAAAATTGAAGGCGAAGTACAACCGGACGAAATTGCTAAACCGGCAAATGCTGATTCAATTCCAACCCTTATTGAGTTTGTATCTGTCCGTGTACGGGAGGCAGGCTTTGAAGATAATAAAATCATGGACATTGGGCTTGCTGTTGAAGAGGCCCTCCAGAACATTATACATTTCGCCTGTCCTGACGGAAAAGGTGAAATCAGGATAACCTTTAATGTACATGACAGCGGCACGCTTCTTATTGAAATTATAGATTCAGGAGTGCCTTTTAATATTCTTTTAGCCGGTACTTTCGCTGAGTTAGAAGATTTCTTCGAGCCCGGAAAGGTGCCGTTCAACAAAATGATGAAAAAGGCGATTAAAAATATAGAGTACAGGAGAGGTACAGATAGAAACACCCTCCTTTTTACTATCCCGCCGAACTCAGCGGGTACAAGATAGTTAATTCAGCGTTAACCACAGAGATTATATCCTGTAGGAGGTCACAGGTGCCCGGACTTTTTGAATCAACATTTATTAAAAATATGATGCTGACAAATCGTATTATCCGCTCAGCTACGTGGGAAGGTCTGGCTGGGGAAAACGGCTCTGTCACCCAAAGATTGATCGACATGTATGTGCAACTTTCCCAAGGCGGAATAGGGCTTATTATCACAGGTCATGCCTATGTGAACCCTGAAGGACAAGCCACCCCCTGGCAGCTTGGGGCATATTCCGACAAACTGATCCCAGGACTAACAGAAATGACAAAAACTGTCCATGAAACAGGCGGGAAGATTATAATTCAGCTTGCTCATGCAGGATCTTACGCAGCCTCGCTTCTCAGTGGGCTTGATCCCATCGGACCATCACCTGTAGAAAGAGAATCTGAATTATTCGGAAAGGAGATGACCCGAGACAACATAAAAAAAATAATACAAGCCTTTTCCGATGCAGCGGTCCGTTCGCAGGTAGCCGGCTTTGATGGCATACAGGTTCACGGAGCCCACGGTTATCTTATGAGCCAATTCCTTTCCCCCTTTTTTAATAAGAGAAAAGATGAATATGGAGGAGATATTGATAATCGCACGAGGTTCACCATGGAAATTCTCGAAGCAATCCGGAAGGCTGTAGGCCCAGATTTCCCTGTACTAATCAAACTCAATTCCGAGGATTTTCTTACAGATGGCCTCACTGTGGAAGATATGCTTTATACGGCCGCAATGCTTGAGGAAAACGGCATCGACGCTATTGAGATGAGCGGTGGAACAATAGTTTCGGGCAAGAACATACCTTCCCGTGCAACAAAACCTGATTCGGGGCAGCCCGAGGTCTACTACGAGGCAGCGGCAAGACAATATAAAAAGGAAATCCGGGTACCCCTTATACTTGTCGGAGGCATACGCACCCTTGAGACAGCTGAAAGGCTTGTAGCTGAAGGTGTGGCAGATTATATCGCCCTATCAAGACCTCTCATCCGTGAACCAAACCTCGTCAATCGATGGAAATCCGGCGACAGGAGAGCAGCGGTGTGCGTCTCCGACAATGGATGCTTTAAACCCTGTTTTGAAGGAAAAGGTATTTGCTGTACCGTAAAGGCCCGCCTTGGGGGATGATCTACGTGCTGATTAGATGTCTACTGTTCATGATTACAATTACTAAGGCAAATTATGATTAACATAAAAGACATTGACGGACACAAACAGATCAGTGATGATCTTCTGGAAACCAAGGAAAGACTTCAGGCCATTATGGACGCCTCGCCCGTGGCTATTTCCTGGGCTGATTTTGAGGGAAACATCGAATACAACAACCGTAAGCATTTTGAACTCTTTGGTTATACAATTGAAGAAATTCCCACTATCCAGGAATGGCGCCGCCTGGCTTATCCTAATTCGGCCTACCGTGATTCAATCCCTCTTTTATTTAATGCCATAACTGAGGCGCAAAAAAAATACAAAGAGATGACGCCTATCGAAGCTACCATTACCTGTAAGGATGGCTCTATATGCCATGTGACACAAATGGGGACGCTGGTCTCCAACCGAATCCTGGCTATCTATAATGACATTACAGAGTTAAAACACTACCAGACTTTTTTGGAAAATCTTTCAGCTACAGACGGTTTGACCGGTATTTCCAACCGACGGCGTTTCGATGATTTCCTCGAGCAGGAATGGCGTCGTGCAATGCGCAGTAGAACTCCCCTATCGCTTATTCTTATGGATATTGATTTGTTCAAGGAATTCAATGACAATTACGGGCATTTAGCCGGCGATGACTGCCTCCGACAACTTGCACAGTGTCTGGCAGGAATAATCAGGCGATCAATCGACCTTGCTGCCCGTTATGGCGGAGAAGAATTTGCCTGTATATTGCCCGATACCGATTTCGACGGGGCTATGTGGGTTGCAAACCGGATCCAGCAAAAGATAAATGACATGAATATTCCCTACGCCTTTTCTCCAGTGGCAAACCATGTAACCATAAGTATAGGCGTTACAACACTGATACCAGAGCCCGGACAACCGTTTTTAGATTTGCTTCAAAATGCTGATAAGCTTCTTTATATGGCCAAGCAGGAGGGGCGCAACCAGATAAGAGGTAGATTGTAAAAATCCTGATGATACCAATGCTCTCATTTGAAGAGGCGAATAATTCCTTACGATGACACGACAGTAAAATGAAAATGTGCGGACAATATTCTAAAAGGTTACTTATTTATTGTTTATAATAGCCGTATTATCATTCATATGTGGTATATATTGTGAAGTTTCATACGCTTTACGCCTGAATATAATATCTATTTTATTTTTTATATCCATTTGTTTTATTCCTGTCATCATCGATAAAAAAACCAGATTTGCATCAATACTTATTTTTCTCTGTTTTTTTCTCACAGGTGTAATAAGAACCGGGATTGTAACTGCAGAAAAAGCATCTCTTGATCCCGGTCTCACAGAAGAAAATGAAATTTATGAAGGTTATATAACAGATTCTTCAAAACATATCAAAACGGTCAAACTTATAACACCTTCAAGTCTAAACAATATCGGCGTGGCTTTTATAACAGACCTGGATTTAAACATAG
This sequence comes from Pseudomonadota bacterium, assembly GCA_026388255.1. Classification (NCBI taxonomy): domain Bacteria; kingdom Pseudomonadati; phylum Pseudomonadota; species Pseudomonadota bacterium. The sequence continues at coordinate 20,198 of JAPLKC010000088.1, forward strand.
GCGACAAAATTCGCTTTTATGGCAAAATAAGGGAACTGTCTCCTGCATTTAACAACCCCTCTACTACATCATGGAAATGGCTAAAAAAATTGGAAGGGATCAACTATGAGATGAAAGGCACGGTGATTACCGTTCTGCCGGGGAGAAATTTTATACAAACATTGAGGAATAAACTCAAAAAAACCATTGAGGATTCCGGCGCGAAGCAACAGGATGTGATAAAGGCGCTTACCATAGGCGATAAAACATCACTTAATGAAAATACTATAAACCTTTTTCTTAAAACAGGGACTTCGCATATCCTCGCCATATCAGGCTTACACGTCGGCATAATAACAGGTTTTTTCTTCTTCATACTTTGTTGGTTACTGGGAAGATTCCGCACACTGAAGCTATCCGGTAGACATACAAAATATGCATCACTTATGACAATCCCATTCCCCTTTATATTTATGATAATTTCCGGTTCAAGTGTATCAACAATCAGGGCAACCATTATGATAACAGTCTTCATGCTTTCCCTCTTTTTTGAGAAGCAGAGAGAGATTACAAACACTATTGCCTTGAGCGCCCTCATCATTCTTCTAATATACCCCCACTCTCTGTTTATGCCCTCTTTTCAATTGTCTTTTATGAGTGTTCTTTTTATCGTGATAATCATGGGAAAATTGTATCCTTATATAAAACTCAAAAATACATACATCAAATGGCTTTCAACATCAGCTTTAACAACAGTGGCTGCAACCATCGGAACATTGCCCATCGTTATATATCATTTCTACGGTATTAATCCTTTCTGTATGATCCATAACATAATTTCAATTCCTGTTATGTGCATGGTTTCTATCCCTGTCAGTTTTTCAGGTATGATATTGCCTTATGGCTGGTATTTACTACGTCTTGCAGGAGAGCTTTTAAACCTGAACATCGCTGCATTAAGTTACCTCGATATAGGATATATATTCCCAATTATAAGACCGAACCTTTTTGAAATGCTGTTATTCTATGCACTACTTCTTTGCATAATTTTTTTTAAGAAAAAGCTCGTCCTGAGTCTCTTAATTATTATTATAATTCCCCTAACAATAGTCCAGATCTCAATTGTTTGCAAAGATAGGTTCAATAATAACATTTCTCTGAATTTCATAGATGTCGGGATAGGAGAAGCTATCCTCGTGGAAGCGCCTAAGGGCATCAGGATGCTTATTGACGCCGGAGGTGATTTCAGGGGTAACTTTGATACAGGCAGGGCTATCGTAACACCAATCCTTCTGTCAAGAAAGATTCTCACATTAGATTATGTAATCAACACCCATCCGCATAGCGATCATGCTGGCGGGATTCCGTACATTTTAAATACCTTTAAGGTAAAAACATTCGTTACAGGAGGGTATTATTCAAACGATTCAGCATTTATGGAAATCCACAAAATTGTAAAAGATAAAAAAATAAATTTTCAGTTGTGGAAACAGGGCAATAAAATCAGTATTAATAATGATACACAGATACTTGTTATGAACCCTCAGAAGGATTTTCAGGGCGATGATTTGAACAATTCATCGCTTGTCCTGAAATTTATATATAAAAACACCTCTTTTCTTCTTACAGGAGATATCGGATCAGAGGTTGAGGAAAAACTGATATTATCGGGCATGCCCCTTGCGTCAAAGATCATGAAAATACCCCATCACGGGAGCAAGCATTCAAGCAGCCCCCCATTCCTTTTTGCAGTCAAACCGGACATAGCCATATTAAGCGTAGGGAGCGGGATAAAAGGACTACCGTCAGAAGAAGCTATTGAGAGGTATAAAATGCTCTCTATACCCGTCTTGAGAACTGATAAAAATGGATTTATTCAAATAAGTTCTGACGGGGACAGGATTACCGGTATCAAGTCATACCGGCAATAATGGGTTGTTAGACGTTCGGATATCGGCTATAATGTATTTCAAGGCAAATATCTACAGTAAAAAAAGGGGGGTGTAACAATGTCCGGCAATCAATACCTTTCAAGACTTGAGCTTCATTTGTCTGATGAACTCCTTATAAAGTTAAAAAATGCAACTGAACGCACAGGTTGTTCAGAAGCAGAGCTTGTCGACCGGGCGCTTCGTAGATTCTTCAATGATAAACAGGCCGGTATCTCCGTCTATCTTTCTGCACCAATCAATGCTCTTGTAGAAGGTTTTTATGTAGAGAACACAACAATAGCCGATATAAAAAGACACGGCGATTTTGGTCTGGGAACCTTCAATTATCTGGACGGGGAAATGGTTTTGCTTGACGGCATTGTCTACCAGATCAGATCTGACGGATATGTTTATAACATCGGGGACAATGAGCAATCACCTTTTGCCTGTGTGACCTTTTTTAATCCTGATACATTTGACGATATCAGCGGCAGTATCGATTCAACAGATTTTTATAGCTTCCTTAACAATCTCATACCTTCAGAGAATATGCTTTACGCTATTCGTATAGACGGTATCTTCAACCACGTAAGAACAAGGGCTGTTCCAAAATCCCAAAATTACAGGCCTCTTGTGGAAGCAACAAAAAATCAGCCTGTTTTTGATTTCCACGATGTTGAGGGTTCTTTGGCAGGCTTCTATACACCGCGCTTTATGGAATCTCTAAATGCCCCCGGCTATCACATGCACTTCCTCACAGAAGACCGCCGGCATGGAGGACATTTAATTGAATGCTCATTAAAAAAGGCACGCATAGGCATTCAACATGTACCCAAATTGGAAGTAGGGTTGCCCATTACACTTGATTATCTTACTGCTGATCTGACGCGGGATATCGGTAAGGATTTAGATAAAGCAGAGAGATAAAAAAATCCATAAAGGAGAAATTATTTATTCGACACTTCCGTACAAGGGAAAATGCATGCGTATCTTTTCTTCAATGTCGTTTATTATGATTTGAGCAAGGTCTAAGGGCATTTGCGCCTTCTGCCAGCCTTGTGGTCCGTACTCCAGCCTTTCAATATCTATCATAAAAAAGTTAGCTATTCTCGCAGGTCTCCATGTAAGCATTGCCTTTATTGTTTCCAGGACTGCATCTTCTACTTCTATTCCCCCTTTTTCATATCCCCATTGCGCAAGTTGAACATAATAAAGTGATGCAGGGTCCGGTTTTATACCTGTTTCGCCAAGCATTTCCTTTGCCTTTTCATTAACGGGCATACCGTTCAACGTGTTAATATCTATTAATAGTCTTTCCTGATCTTCCATGCTCACCTTTCTTCATCATAGTTTGAATCAAGCACTTCTCTGACCTTTTTGGAAAGCTCATCTATACTGAAAGGCTTTTGTATAAATGACTTGCATCCCTGTTTCATGATACCGGCTGCCTGACCATTCAGACTATATCCGCTCGACAGGATCACCTTGACATAAGGATTTATTATTTTCATAAGCGCAAAAGCCTCTCCACCGCCTATATCCGGCATGATCATATCAAGAATAACTATATCTATTTCTTCTTTTTTCGACCTGTATATTTCAACAGCATCCTCCCCGCTACTTGCTGTTATCACCTTATAACCCAATGTTTCAAGAAGTTCCCTGCAAACGCTTATTACCGCAGCTTCATCATCTACTATGAGGATATTCTCACTTCCTTTTATAGCTCGTACCGATTTCTTGTTCCTTTCAACTTCTTTCACCAAAGCGGGGAGGTAAACATTAAACGTTGTTCCATGACCTTTTTCACTATAAACGTTGATAAAGCCAAGATGATTTTTAATAATGCCATAGATGGATGCAAGCCCGAGGCCTGAGCCTCTGCCCATCTCTTTTGTGGTAAAAAAAGGCTCAAAAATCCTTTCCCTTGTCCTCTCATCCATACCCGGTCCTGTATCAGTTACAGAAACCTTTACATATTCTCCAGGCTTTACAGTATAAGGTTTTACATAACCTTCATCGAGAGTAATGTTCTTTGTTTCAATATAGAGATCGCCTCCGGCAGGCATGGACTGCCAGGCATTTACGTAAAGATTAAACATCACCTGCTCGATTTGCCCATGGTCTACTTCAACGATATAAATGTCCCTTGCCTTTTTATAGTGTACTGTAATATCCTTTTTCGTACGGCCAAACATCGTAGAAGTTTTATGAATGACTTCATTTAAGTCCACCTGCTTAACTTCATATTTTCCACCCCGTGCAAATCCAAGGAGTTGTCTCGTCAGGTCGGCGCCGTTCCTTACAAGATCCTCTATGCTCTTTAACTTGTCATAATGAGGATGATTGGGTTCCATGCTGTAAAGAACGAGCGATGCATATCCCTGTATTCCCATGAGGAGGTTGTTAAAATCATGGGCTATACCACCGGCAAGCGTGCCTACTGCTTCCATTTTTTGTGATTGAATAAACTGAGATTCGAGCCGTTTACGTTCGGTAATATCTTCCGCTATACATTCATAATAGAGTATTTTACCGGAAGCATCACGAACAGTACGTATATTCATTGAAAGCCATATCTTGCTTTTGTCCTTTCGGTATAGCTGGATTTCATATCCTTTTAAGATGTTCTTCGTCTTCAATATTTTTATAAAACCCTTAAAATCTTCAGGGTTCACAAACAGTTCTTGTCCGATATTATTAATACTCCCGATCATTTCTTCGGGCGATTCAAAACCGTGCATACGGGCTAATGACCTGTTTGCATTAAGATATTTACCTTCCAAGGCAACTTGAGCAATACCCATAATGGCATTTTCATAAAAATCTCGATATGCTTCTTCGGTTTGTTTTATCCTTTCTTTTGACTGGTCATGATCATACATCCCTGAGTTTTTCATGAATAACCCCGTACCTTACCCCCTTAGTACTTACAATCAAATTATCAATTTCAAAATATACCATAATTTCTCTTAAAAACATAATCCCCTGTAGCAAAATATCTTCCCTGCCCCTCTCCATGCCCTTTATAGCGCTTCGACCGGATGTATCCATGTTTTTCATCAAATCAATTAATATGTCAATATCTTTTAAAATTATCCTGGCAGTGTGGACTTTATCCTTATCAAAGATTTCAAGGCCAAGGAGAATGCCTGTCAGGTTTGTAATTGTCCCTCCTGCGCCTACAAGGCTACTCCCACAACCATCAAAAGGCAACCTGTGTAATAAACCCTTTGCGTAATCTGCCAACAAAGATAGTTCATCCTTAAGCGGAGGATCATGTTTAATAAACATTTCCGTAAGCTTGACGGTACCGGTAGGCAGCGAGATAAAATCTAAAAATCCCTGGCCGTTCCCTTTTATGATTTCCGTGCTTCCGCCACCGATATCTATAACAATAAGGTTTTCGTCTTTAATCAATTTATCATTTTTTACAGAAAGATACGTATAATAGGCTTCATCATGCTCGCTTATAATTCTGATAGTGAGTTTAAGCTTCTCCCTGACCATTTTTAAAAAAACTTCTGCATTCCCTGCTTCCCTTAAAGCACTTGTACCTACACATAAAATTTCGTGAACATCATTTTCATCTATTATCTTTTTGTACTCTTCAAGAGCACAAAAAGTCCTTATCATCGCATCATCGCAGATACATCCTTTTTCCTTCAGGCCTTCCCCGAGCCTTGTTATGGTGGAAATATCAAGGATATCCGATATCCCTTTGTCCACTTCTGCAATAAGCAACAATACTGTATTTGTTCCCACATCAATGGAAGCATATTTCATTTGACAACCTCTTTTAAAATAAATATTATAGCCTCTATGATTTCAGGAGGTATAATCTCTTTCATAGATTTTAGCGGAATAGTCGCCTTCGGCTCAGGTCTTTTGTCTTTTTTCAGTCTCTGTGTCCTGCCTCTGATCCCATCCTATTTAATTTTTATCAGCGGGATAACGTTTGATAATTATAATGAACTTGAAACAAAAAAATACAGAAAAATCGTCCTCATACACTCCCTGGCTTTTGCTGCCGGTTTTTCATTTGTTTTTGTAGCACTTGGGCTGTCATCTTCCATTATTGGTGGTATTCTGTCTGAATACCAATCATATATCACAAAAATTGGTGGCGTGTTACTTGTAATCATGGGTCTTTTTTATCTGAACATTATAAATATACCCATTATGAACCGGGAAAAGGTTATCCATCTTAAAGAAAAGCCTCTTGGCATTTTTGGTTCATTCATTGTGGGAATAACATTTTCTTTCGGCTGGACGCCTTGTATCGGACCAGCACTATCTTCCATACTGATCATTGCTTCGGCTGCAAAAAACATTTGGAAGGGCGCCTACCTTCTCAGCCTTTACTCGTTGGGGCTTGCGATTCCTTTTATCATGTCCGCCCTACTTTTTGACAGGCTCCTCGGCTTCTTAAAAAAATTCGGGTACTTAGTCAAATACTCAATGAAGATATTAGGTGTGCTCCTGATAATAATCGGTATTTTGCTCTTCACTTCTTATTTCAGTACGTTAAGCCTCTGGGTGGGACAGTTGTTCCCTTTGTAGCCCATCAGGTGGTTAACATAATGCCCCCTACCCCTTTAGCACCTTATAAAAACTGACATCCGGATAGGCACTTTCTTTATCGAACATTAGTAAGCAATCGTTGAACCATTCAGGATTGATATTACGGCATCCGGGATGATGAGGCCGTATCGCCATTGGTGCTTTATGCCCGTTGAATAGCGTGGTCCGGGAGTTGGCAAATTTGTCATTGGTGAAGCATATGCTATCCCGTTCAGAAGAGAGTCGTACATCGACAACTTCCCTTTCCGGTCATGCCGATTATATATTTCAGAGGTCGGATTGATGAAACAGAAAAAGTCCGTAAGGAAAAAGGAAATGAATCTCCCGAAGCATCTTGAACATATCAACCGTTATGCAGCAGGTATCGACATTGTTTCCAGGAGCCACTTCGTAGCTGTTCCCGAGGGAACCGATAATAAGCTTGTCCGCGAATTTTCAACCTTCACCGGAGATCTTGAAAAACTGGCTGAATGGTTGATCTCCTGCGGCGTTACCACAGTTGCAATGGAATCCACCGGTGTGTACTGGATACCGGTCTTTGAGATTCTTGAGAGTCACGGACTTGAGGTCAAATTGGTTAACGCCCGTCATGTCAAGAATGTTCCCGGCAGAAAAAGCGATGTACCGGATTGCCAGTGGCTTCAGCAACTGCATACCTACGGATTGCTCCATGGGGCTTTCCGTCCCGCAGATGAGGTCTGCACACTTCGTGCCTATGTACGTCAAAGAAGTACGCTGTTACGCAGCGCTGCATCGTATATACAACGAATGCAGAAGGCATTGACCCAGATGAATCTGCAACTCCACAATGTGGTGACAGACATTACCGGCACAACCGGCATGCGGATCATCAAGGCCATTCTCAATGGTGAACGTAACCCTGACACTCTTGCGTCCATGCGCTATCCTCGATGCAAGAATAGTATCGTAACGATAGCCCGTTCCCTGAAAGGCAACTACCGTACTGAACATCTCTTCAGTTTACAACAAGCATTTGAACTATATGAGGTTTACCAGACGAAGATAGCCGATTGCGATCAACAAATACTGGCCCAACTGAAAAGCTTTGATGATTCCTCAAACGATGCACCCACCGTTAAAGTGGAAGATGCACTGATACGTATGTCAGGGGTTGACCTGACGAGCATCAACGGCATTGATACAACTACGGCGCTCAAGATACTTGCCGAGATCGGCACTGATATGAGCCGCTGGAAATCACCGAAGCACTTTGCCTCATGGCTTGGTCTCTCTCCCGGTGCTAAAATCAGCGGCGGCAAGGTCTTAAGCAGCGCCACCAAGCCGTTTGCCAATAAAGCTGCTGCAGCGTTGCGCATGGCTGCTTTTACCTTGTTTAATTCAAAGAGTGCGCTCGGTGCATATTTAGACGACAACGGGCACGAATGGGTGCCCCCAAGGCAATAACCGCTACTGCCCATAAACTGGCTCGTCTTATACCATGCTTACACACGGAACTTCCTATGTTGATGCCGGTCAGGAATATTATGAAAAACGCTATCGGTCCCGGGTTATACAAAATCTGAAACGGAAAGCTCAGGAATTGGGGTTTGAACTGGTAACAGTACAAAAGGCAAATGTTGTTTTATGAAACTAATAATTTTGAATGGTTAAAGTTAAGTTACTCAGAAGTGAACAGCCAAACATTTAATACGATGAAAGGCAGCAATGCGGTTTATGAGTACTTTTTTATTTCGAACCCTGTTTCGGTGTTATATTCCACATATGTTGAGGACTTGATAATATCGCCTGTATTAAGATAGTATTTTTTTGTGTTTTCTGAATTGTACTCCATTTTATCGGGTATGTGTGAGTGTGCAAGTATAACAGCATCATAGCCGTCGTCAAACTTTTTTAGGGCGAATTGTCTGAAGAGATCCATTACGTTTTTAATGAAGGGTTTTGTCTTCCTGGATAAAAATGCTCCTGAAATTGCAGCAATTTTCCATGTAAGGACCGGCCCGAACATATCCATTATTCCATAAATAAAAGGGGTTTTCAGGGCTTTGACAAGATAATTTCTCTTTATTTGATAGCCGTGGGTAATTAAAAACTTTTTGTTGTCAATATCTATGGTCAGCTCGTCCATGCATTTGATGCCCGTATATGTTTCGAAAAAGCTGCCCATGTGAAATTCATGATTTCCTTCTATGAAGTATACACGTTTACCTTTGGCAGCAGTGGTTTTCAGCGCATCTATGACTTCCTTATACCAGGGGTAGATGTACCCGTCATAGCCGTGGTAGAATTCAAATAAGTCTCCGACGATAACCAGCATGTCTGCATCTTGACATACATCATTGATAAATCGAACGAGAAAACCTGTTCTTCCATCATCTTTTTTGTTGAGATGGGCATCGGAAAAAAAGATTATTCTCATGATTGTTTAGCTCAGGTACTCTTTGAGGGCTTCCTGCCAGCTTCTCATGACAATACCTGTGTCTCTTTGAAATTTGGAACAATCGTAAACTGAATAGACGGGCCTTCTTGCCCTTCTGTTAAGCCGGGCAGATGTAATCGGTTTGACCTCTATTTCCATATGAAGCTGTGAAAAAATTTCCCTGGCAAACTCAAACCAGGTGCATGAGCCCCTGTTTGCAATATGGTAAATCCCTGAATTATTATTTTCAATGAGGGTTTTTAACGGAAGCGCCAGGTCTTTTGCGTATGTAGGCATGCCCCTTTGATCATCAACCACTTCAACCATACCCTTTTCATCTGCTATTTTTGTGATTTTCGTTATAAAGTTTTCTCCGCCGTCCCCGTACAGCCATTGAGCCCTTATTATGAGGGATGACGGATTTTTCTCCATCACGTTTCTCTCACCTGCGAGTTTTGTCATACCGTATACGGATTGTGGATCAGGGGTGTCTTCTTCAGTGTAAGGAGCGCCTTTCTTACCGTTAAATACGTAATCGGTGCTTAAATGAACAAGTTTCACATGATATTTTTCACAGGCTTCTGCGATAAAACCGGGCGCTTCTCCGTTTACTATCCGGGCAAGCTCAACACTATCTTCACAGCCGTCAACGTTTGTAATTGCTGCAAGGTTTATAACTGCATCCGGCAAATATTGTTGTAAAAATTCTTTACCTTTTTCTTTATCCGCAATATCCCACTCGTCAATGTCTACGGTGATCACTTTGTGGCAGGCGCTGAGATGCGTTAAAATATTTTTTGCTATTAAGCCTTTGCCTCCGATTATAATAATTTTCATCTGTTTTTATACATCATGTCGTAATATTCCAGATATGCGCCGCTTTTTATCCGCTCCCACCATGATCTGTTTTCGATATACCATTTTACCGTATCTTCCATGCCCTTTTCAAAGCTCATTTTTGTTTGAAAACCCAGCTCTTTTTTAATCTTGGTCTGGTCTATTGCATATCTCCTGTCGTGGCCGGGTCTGTCTGTTACATATTTTATCAGAGAGTGTGGTTTTCCGAGGATGTCCAGAATCAATTTAACTATATCGATGTTTGCTTTCTCGCTTTCCCCGCCAATGTTGTAGACGTTTCCGACTGTGCCTTTATGCAATACCGTATCTATAGCTGCGCAGTGGTCTAAGACGTGTATCCAGTCTCTTACATTCATGCCGTCTCCATAAACGGGCAATTCGATGTTTTCAAGGGCATTTGTGATTATCAATGGAATTAATTTTTCCGGAAACTGATACGGGCCATAATTGTTTGAACACCTTGTTATCATTACGGGTGTTTTAAAAGTTTTGAAATATGCCATTGCGAGCATGTCGGCTGATGTTTTGGATGCAGAATAGGGGCTGTTCGGAGCAAGAGGCGTATCCTCACGGAATTTCCCTTCTTTGCCGAGGGAACCGTAGACCTCGTCCGTTGAGATTTGTATGAATTTCTTAACCGCCTTTTTCTTTGCTATTTCGAGGAGATTGAATGTACCATTAATGTTTGTCTTTATGAATGTATCAGGGTCTATAATGCTTCTGTCCACATGGGATTCTGCTGCAAAATTGACAACCGTATCTATGTTTATCTCGAATACTTTTTCCAGATCAGGTTTGCTTGCAATATCACCTTTTATAAAAGTGTACCGTTTGTCATGCTCTATGCCTTTCAGATTTTCGAGGTTGCCGGCATAGGTAAGCTTGTCGAGGTTTATTATGTTATAGGGGTATATCGAGAGCATATAGTTGATAAAATTGCTCCCTATAAAACCGCAGCCCCCTGTAACGAGAATATTTATGTTATCCATCTTTCCTCTCCCAGTTGTATGGTATATCATTTTTATGCGGGTCTAACCTGTATTCATCAGGTTTTTCCCTGTTATATGGTTCGGTTGGAACATTTATTACGATGGCTTCTTCAACGCTCACGCATTTCCAACCGTGATAAACCGCTTTTGGGACTTTAACGAGGGATGGATTGAACTCGCCGATAAAGAATTCGTTGATCTCTCCCTTTGTAGGTGAATCATCTCTGTTATCATATAGTACGAGTTTCAGCATACCCTTTATGCATACGATAAAATCATCCTGCTCCTTATGATAATGCCATGCCTTGACTACAGATGGATATGTAGTTGATAAGTATACCTGGCCGAATTTTGTGAATATCTCTTCGTTGCATTTAAGTATCTCCATCAGCCTTCCTCTTTCATCGGGTATATATTTTAGCTGTTTTACAATTACGTCCTTTATCATCAGACCTCCAATTCTTTAACTGCAGTCGATAGTCGTTAGTGAACAGTGAAAAGCTTTTCTGCTAACGACTATTCACCATATACTATTCACTGCCTTTTTAGTTATTCACTGTCTTTTTTATTTGCTCCTGTCTGGGAGACGAGTATATTGGCGCGCAGCAGTGATTCAAATGTGCCTGCATCTGTCCACCAGCCCTGGAGCATCTCCCATGTCATTTTTTCTTCTTTTACATATGCGTTATTTACGTCTGTAATCTCGAATTCACCCCTGTCCGATGGTCTAAGCGTCTTTACTATGTCAAAAACACGTGGATCATACATATAAATACCGATGACTGCAAGGTTGCTTGTCGGCTGTCTGGGTTTTTCTACAATATTGACCAGCCTGTTATTTTCTATCTGTGCCACCCCGAACCGTTCCGGATCAGGTACTTCTTTCAGCAGAATCTTTGCACCTTCTTCCTGGGTCTCGAAATCCTTTACTGCTTTAATGATATTCCTTTCTATAATGTTGTCTCCAAGGATAACGCATATCTTCTGCCGGTCTGCAAAGTATTCGGCAAGAGACAGGGCATCAGCAATACCGCCTTCGCCTTCCTGATAGGTGTAGTTGATATGTTTTAAACCAAAGTCCATACCGTTTCCAAGGAGCCTTAAAAAATCTCCTGCATGATTTCCGCCGGTGACTATCATGATATCTGTTATGCCGGCGTTAATAAGTGTTTCTATGGGATAATAGATCATTGGTTTGCCGTATATTGGCAACAGGTGTTTATTCGTAATCTTTGTAAGAGGGTGTAGTCTTGTTCCGAGACCACCCGCAAGTATAATTCCTTTCATAAATGCCTCCTGTATAAATCAAGAGAATATGAGCTTGAGAAGATGAGAAGTTGCTAATATTTTCAACCTTTCAACTTCCTGACCTTGCAGTTTACTCTTTTAAACTCAGATGCGTCACCTTGTTGTAATGCCAGCCAAGTCAAAGGACAGTCTGACAGTCGTATCCCTCGGTCTTGTTGACTGGATAAGAGTAAGCGTTGTTGCCCAGCAATTAGGACGGTATGTAATCTGATACAATGTATCTATCCACGTGCTCTCCATAAAGGAATATCTCATCTGGTATTTACCTTCAAAATATTTATATTTGCCGCCAAGATCGTAATAGAGTTCATTGGTTAACTGATTTGTATAATTATGGGTAACGCTAATATTGTATAAATCTTGTATTTTGTGACTCAAGGAATTCCTCATAACCTTTAGGCCGTCACCGCCTGTACTTAATATACTTTCATTTTTATAAGTAAGATTGTTCTTAGGATATAATGTTAATCTTGCTGATATATCGGAAAAGCGCCCACCGGATCCCTCGTAAAGTGTTGAAGGACTGAGGCCTCCGGAAATCCCGTAAGTCTGCTCGATTTCGAAAAGCGATATTTCCCTTGATCCCTCTGGGGTAAAAGCATTCAGGTAGTGGTTCAATGAATATGTTAAAGTGTTTGTCTGGTAAAGCCTGTCGGACGAATCAATCAAGGGGATATCAGTAAAGGATGTATTTGGTATGAATGTGTATTTTAGTTGCGGTTTTATAAGGCTCTGCATTTCACCGAGATTAAAGATTTCCGTATGATAATTTCTGAATAATTGAGTATTCATATTTGCCTCAATCTTGGCAGTCTGGTGGAGTTTTGTATCTTTGTTGTTTTTTTCGGCAGCATTGATGAGATAAGCCGTTTCGTATAGAGTACCGTTGATGAGGAAATTTATGCCGTTGGAAGAAAAAGGCAGTCTCAAGCTTGGCTCAAAGTTCAACCTTGAGTACGCATCCCCCTTTTCCCTGTAAAAATTTGTGAAGTCAACGCGTGTATCGGTATAAAATGTCTCTTTTATAACAGGAATATACTCTGTGAAAAAGGATGCAAAAGGTAAATATTTGAATGTATAATCGTTATTTTTTTGCGTAATATCATTAAAATAGGACATCTCATATGTAAGAAGCGATTTGGGCAGCGGTTTTTCAACGTAAGCGGTTGATTTCACCATGTTTTCACTTCTTTCCTGTACACTTAATCCAAAATCCTTGAGGTAATTATAATCGGAAACATGATTGGCGTTTATTTTGAAAACCATATCTTTGCCAATAACTTGCTCATGCCTGCCCTTAATCTGATATCGGGTATTACCATAATCATTATCTTGTATGATTGAGGAATACCATTCTCCCTTCATGTCTTCCCTGAGTGCATACCTGAATTCGGCACCCGGCTTAATCCCTCTGTTTGCTATATAATCAAGGTAGAATGTGGCATCTTTATCCTTCGATATGGCCCAGAAATATGAATTTTTTATAACTGCGCCATCCCTGCTTGACAGCCTCACTATAGGCATAAGAAATCCGGACTGTCTTTCTGTTTTTACGGGGAAAATACCCCAGGGCATATACATAACAGTCTGATTTAAGATTTGGAATTCTGCGCCTTTTGTTTTTGCGTAACCTTCAGCAGTCAGATCTACGTCTTTTGCAATAAATTTCCAGGCAGGCCTATCCCCTTCGCAGGTAGTCATTTCACCGTTTTTAATGGTGTATGTCGCTTCACCTACTTTTTCTATCTCTGTGCCGGTGATATTGAAATCACCTTTTTTTATGAATATTTTCCCCTTCTCTATCTTGCCCATTTTAGTAATAAGGTTTAAATGCAGTGTGTTGCACTCAACTATGTCTTCTCCTTCACGAAGAACCACATTTCCTTCTGCAAATATCTCCTGTGTATTTTTATTATATGTAACATAATCGGCGTTTAACAGCCTTGTTCCTTCCTTAAGCTCAACCTTTCCTCTGGCAGTGTACGTGTTCTGTTCTTTATCCTGCTCAAGGGAATATGCCGATATATCTATTTGGGTTATGGAAGAAGACTTGTAATCCGGCTGTTTTCCGAAAACTAAAATAGGTGCTGTGATCATAAAAATAACAATTATAGTTTTAAAAAATTTCATCAATGATTGCCTTTGCCTCCCCGATTGTATAAAACGATCCCGTTACAAGGATCAGACTGTTTTCATCGGCAATAGTTTTTGCCTTTATCAGAGCACTCCGTACATCTTCTGTAACAAAAGGATTCTTTACGTATCCTTCCATTTCATCAGGCGGCAGAGCTCTTTCCGTCGCCGGTTTTGTAAGAATGACTGCATCTGTAAATGGTACTATTTTTTCAATAATCTTTCTACAATCTTTATCCTTCATAACACCGAAAATCAATATTTTCTTTTTATCAGTATAGTGAGATTTAAAAAACTCTGCAAGAACGTGTGCGCTATCAGGGTTGTGCGCACCGTCGAGAATAATGGTGGGGTTTTCATTCACTACTTCAAGCCTGCCCTGCCATTTGATACTTGCGAGGGCCTTACGCATGGAATCTTCATTAATTGAGAATCCGGAGGACGACAATACCTCGGCAGCGCACAAGGATATTGCCCCATTGATAAACTGATGGTCTCCCATGAGATTTATCGAAAGATTATCAATATTCTTCTTGATGCCTGCGTAAGACATCATCTGATCCCCGGTCTTTTTATAGGAAAAGTCTCTGTGAAGCTTATATACCGGGGAGTCGAGTTTTTTGGCTGTTGCCTCAATTATCTTTGCAGATGTACCCTGTGCCCCGGTTATAACGGGTGTATTGCCTTTTATTATGCCTGCCTTCTCTTTTGTTATATCAGCAATATCTTCTCCAAGGTATTGCATATGGTCATACGATACGTTGGTTATAATACTTATTGCAGGCTCTACCACATTTGTGGAATCAAACCTCCCTCCAAGGCCCACTTCGATAATGGAGATATCCGTTTTTTTCCTGGAAAAATGTTCAAAAGCGAGGGCTGTTGTAAAATCAAAGAAAGTAAAAAATCTCTCCTTGTCTTTTTTTTCAACCTTTTTTTTTATCGTTTCCGTTAGTTCTGCCACTTCTTCTTCCGAAATATCTTCCTCGTTGACAGTGATTCTTTCGGTAAAGGATACAAGATGCGGCGACGTATATTTGCCTACCGTATATCCCGCTTCTTTCAATATGTGCGACAGCATGCTTGCAACAGAGCCTTTGCCGTTTGTGCCTCCAATATGAACAGTTTTAAGGCAGGATTGAGGGTTGTCAATAATGTTGAGCAACCATTTAATATTTTCAAGCCCGAATACCATTCCGAATTTTTCAAGCCCGTAAAGGTATTTCAGAGCATCGGAATATCCTATCATGTTACTAATGAAAGTATCCTTGATAATCCATGTTTCAGTTCTTTTCTTGGCAGAATCATGTCCAGCATCCCGTGCTCAAGAAGAAATTCAGCCCTCTGAAATCCTTGAGGCAGTTCCTCTTTAATTGTATCTTTTATTACCCGCGGGCCTGCAAAGCCGATCATTGCTTTCGGCTCGGCAATTATGATGTCTCCCAACATACCCATACTTGCAGTAACGCCGCCCAGCGTAGGATCTGTAAGAACAACAATATAGGGAATACCCACGGATTTTAATCTGTATATTGCACCGGATACTTTTGACATCTGCATTAGTGACATAATGCCTTCCTGCATACGCGCACCGCCTGATGCACAGAAAATAATAACAGGTAATTTTTGTTTTACCCCTTCTTCAAGTGTCCTCGTGATTTTTTCGCCAACAACAGAACCGAGACTGCCCCCCATAAATGAAAAATCAAAGATGGCTGCCAGCGCATCGATTCCGTTTATTTTTCCTTTTCCGCAAATCATTGCATCGCTCTTTTTTGTTGATTCCTGTGTTTCAGTCAATCTTGCTTTATATGGTTTTGTATCTTTAAATTTAAGGAAATCAACGGGCTCTATTTTATTAAAAAGTTCGGTAAAGGTGTTTTTATCGAAAGTTAATGCAATTCTGTTTTCAATGCTAATGGGAAAATGATAAAAGCATTTCAGGCAAACATGCAGGTTTCTCTCAACTTCTTTTCTGTAAAGGAGTTCCTGACAGGAACTGCATTTTATCCAGAGCGATTCGTCTTTTTCGGCTTTTTTTATTTCCTTTTGGATATCAATTTCTTTATATGGTTTTATGTCTTTTTCTTTCTTTTTAAAAAACCCCATAGCATTTCCTTCTTGATTTTTCGATAGAAAACTAACAAAATAAATACGGTATGTCAATAAAAAGGGTTTCCATAGTATCCGACTATCCACTTGAGGGAATATTACGGGAAAACGGAAAAAAAGCAGGTGTTGTTATATGTCACCCTCATCCGTTATATGGCGGGAGTATGCAGAATAATGTTGTTGATGCTATAGACAACGGCTTTTTCGGAAAAGGATTTACTACATTGAGGTTTAATTTCAGGGGTGTTGGAATGAGCGGCGGCGTGTATGATAAAGGGGAAGGGGAAGTTAAAGACGTAATCGCATCATTGGCATTCCTGAAAGAAAACATAAACGAGGATGCCTGTGTGGTACTTGCCGGATATTCTTTTGGAGCCTGGGTGGCAAGCAGAGCTGCCTCAAGCGCTGAGGATGTGCATGCACTTTTCCTTGTCTCCTATCCTTTCGCATTCTATTCGACGGAAGAATTAAGTCAATTCAGAAAAGATATATACTTTATAGGCGGCGAGCATGACGATATATCCCCCATAAATAGCCTGCTGAAATTCTACAAAGATTTGCCTGTTTTGGAAAAGTCGTTAAAGATTATTTCAACCGACCATTTCTATTGGGAAAAAGAAAAGGAAATTGAAGAGTTTATAAGGGATAATGTAGAGATACAGCATATATAGCCCCCGGTCCCCTATCGATGATGAAGCCAACAATGATAGCGCTTTGATTTGGAATAGGAAATAAGTTAATCTCTTGCATAGACAGCCTCCTTTATGTTAATTTTACTAAATTTTTAATAAAAGGACAGGCATGACATGGATTATAAAGACACATTGAATTTACCAAAGACGCCCTTCCCGATGAGAGGCAATCTGCCTACTAAGGAGAAGGAGATTTTAAAATTCTGGGAAGAGACGAAGGTTTATCAAAA
This sequence comes from Pseudomonadota bacterium, assembly GCA_026388255.1. Lineage (NCBI taxonomy): Bacteria > Pseudomonadati > Pseudomonadota > Pseudomonadota bacterium. The sequence continues at coordinate 37,412 of JAPLKC010000088.1, forward strand.
ACTTACTAAAAAAAGTGAAGATTACCCTTCGTTCATACTTCATGACGGCCCCCCGTATGCAAACGGTCATATTCATCTTGGAACTGCACTGAATAAGATATTAAAAGATATAATTATAAAATCAAAGTTCATGTCAGGATACAGGGCCGACTATATACCCGGTTGGGATTGTCATGGGCTGCCGATAGAACATCAGATAGAGAAGGAGACGAAGGAAAAGAAGCTCTCATTGTCTAAAATTGAGATAAGGCATAAATGCCGTACTTATGCCGAAGGGTTTGTAAACATCCAGAGAGAAGAGTTTAAAAGGCTCGGCATTATAGGTGATTGGGAACATCCCTATATCACTATGGATTTTAATTACCAGGCTACCATAATAGGGGAAATACAAAAATTCTTTGAAAGAGGCGAGGCATACAGGAAGAAGAAGCCTGTCCTCTGGTGTACAAACTGTCTTACTGCTCTTGCGGAGGCAGAGATAGAATATGATTCTAAGAAATCGGATGCAATCTATGTAAAATTTCCTTATACACAAAAGAGAGAGGGTGTATTTGAGCGCTATCCGGATAAGCCTGTTTTTATGCTTATATGGACAACAACCCCGTGGACACTGCCGGCCAACCTTGCAATAGCCATAAACCCCGATTTTACATATGTAGCCATTGAAACGCAAGAAGAAATATATATTGTACTCAAAGATCTTGTTGAAGATATCATGAAAAAAGCTGGTATCGAAACATATAAGATAATCGAGGAGATAGAGGCTAAACGGCTTAAAGGGCTCACATTCCGACACCCCTTTATCAAGAGAGATTCTGTGGTTGTGTATGCAGATTATGTGGCAAACGATACAGGTGCAGGATCTGTCCACATTGCTCCCGGACATGGCGAAGAAGACTACGTAACAGGGCTGGAATACGGACTTGATGTTTATTCACCGGTAAACGATAGAGGCGAATTTCTTGAAGAGGTTGAATTTTTCAAAGGCATGAATGTCTTTGAGAGCAACAAGCATGTCATCGGCAAACTGCAAGAGCTTGGGCTTCTTCTTCACAGGGAAGAGATAGAGCATTCTTATCCTCACTGCTGGCGTTGCAAAAAACCGGTAATTTTCAGAGCAACTGAACAGTGGTTTATCTCCCTTGATAAACATGGTCTTAGACAAAAGGCGCTTAATGAAGTAGACAAGACAAGATGGATACCTGCCTGGGGACACGACAGGATATACAACATGCTTCAGGTGAGGCCGGACTGGTGTATCTCACGCCAGAGGACATGGGGAGTACCGATTACCATATTTTACTGTGAAAAATGCAGGGAACAGTTCTGGAGTGATGAGACATTTCATAACATTAAAAATTTGGTAATGGAACATGGAGCGGACATCTGGTTTGAAAAAGAGGCATCATATTTTCTGCCGGAAGGCATGACATGCAAACATTGCGGCAATGATACTTTTATGAAAGAAGAAGATATTCTCGATGTCTGGTTTGATTCCGGGGTGAGCTGGGCAGCGGTCTGTAAAAAAAGAAAAGAACTGAAATACCCTGTAGACTTGTATCTTGAAGGAAGCGATCAGCACAGGGGATGGTTTCATAGCTCTCTTTTGACTTCTGTAGGTAATGAAGGCGCCGCTCCGTATAAATCAGTACTGACGCACGGTTTTGTTGTAGACGGCACAGGCAGGAAGATGTCGAAATCCTCTGGAAATATCATATCCCCTGAAGAAATAATCGAAAAATACGGTGCCGAAATTTTAAGACTCTGGGTGACGTATGAAGACTACAGGGACGATATAAAGATATCCAAAGATATTATTAGCAGACTTATAGAAACTTACCGGAGAATACGAAACACCTTAAGATTTCTCCATGCAAATATTAATGACGATTTCAATCCTGAAAAGGATGCTGTCCCTTATGAAGAGATGTCATATCTTGATAAATGGTTGCTCTCGCGGCTGCAAAGATTAATAGAGAGAGTTACAACTGCTTATAATGATTATGCATTTCATGCGATATACCACAGCATTCATAATTTTTGTTCCGTTGACCTGAGCTCTCTTTATCTGGATATCGTCAAAGACAGGATTTATGTGGAAAGAAAGGATGCAATTAAGAGAAGGGCATCTCAGACTGTAATCCATGAAGCTCTAATATCGCTTCTTAAACTTATAGCCCCTGTGCTTTCTGCTACTGCCGAGGAGATGTGGTCATATTTAAAGGGAATGGTCAAGGAAGACAGCGTGCTGTTAACAACATTTCCTGTTATTAAAAAAGAGTTTATCGACACAAAGATAGAGGAAGAATGGGAAAAGATCTGGAACATCAGAGAAACGGTTAATAAAAAAATTGAAGAAAAAAGGGTTGAAAAGGTGATAGGGCATTCGCTCGATGCAAAAGTTGTCCTCGGTCTGCCTGAAAACGAATACGAGTTGTTTAAAAAATTAGGCGATGAGTTTAAAGATATTTTCATTGTATCCCAGATTGAGCTTAAAAAGGAAAATGAGATTGAGGTCAATGTCTTCAGGGCAGAGGGAGAAAAGTGCGGGAGATGCTGGCAGTATACAACGGATCTGATCGAAACCGGGCAATTTACCCATGTATGCAAGCGATGCGCCGACACCTTATATTCCTTATAGTCCCTTTTATTTTTCTTCTCGACAGATGGACAAAGCTGCTTGTCATAAACAGTCTGGCATTTGCCCGGCAGATTGACGTTACACCTTTCTTTTCCATTGTCCATGCAAGAAATTATGGAGGAGCTTTCAGCCTCCTGTCACAGTATACTTATGCAAAGCATATATTTACTTATATTCCGCTGCTTATTATAGGGTTGCTTATATTTGTTATCATCGCATACAAGATGGAGTTTTCCAGGAGGCTTTCCCTGACATGCATATTGTCAGGTGCAGTAGGGAATATATACGATAGAATTTCTTACGGATATGTTGTTGATTTTCTTGACGTATATTACAAAGATTATCACTGGCCGGCATTCAATGTTGCCGATATTTCGATTTCCTTTGGTATTTGCCTATGGATTTTTATGGAACTGATTCAGGTAAGAAGCAAAGTGAAAAAATGAAAGACAGGTACAGGCTCTAACCTGCATGTTAATTTTTTTACGTTTCACATAGTGGTATTCAGTCATGGATGAAGAACTCCTTGAGGAAGAAAAGAAACTAAGACAATTAAGATTTATTGTGGATTTTGCCATGGAATATATTAAAAATCAGAACGTTACTCATGATGAAGCACTAAAGATTGTGGAAGGGGTTAAGAAATACGCATTAAAACTTTTTCCGGATAAGGAAGAGGCTTTTGAGATTATTTATATACCAAGATTTAAGAGGCTGTTGAATGAGAAGTTTAAGAGAGCGTGATAAAGATGAAATTTAGAATGTAGAATTTAGAAATTAGAATGTAATTCATATTTGCTTTTGAGATAAGGAGGTAATAATGAGATCGGATAAAATGAAAAAAGGGATTGACAGGGCGCCGCACAGAAGCCTTTTTTATGCAATGGGCTATCTGCCCGAAGAAATAGAAAGACCGATAATTGGTATAGCAAACTCGGTGAACGAGGTTATACCGGGCCATATTCACCTTGGGAAAATTGCTCAGGCAGCGAAAGACGGCGTACGGATGGCTGGCGGCACTCCTATGGAATTTTCTACCATCGGGATCTGTGACGGCATTGCCATGAACCACGAAGGCATGAAATACTCCCTCGGTTCACGGGAGCTTATCTGTGATTCTGTGGAGGTTATGGCAAAGGCATATCCTTTTGACGGTCTTGTACTCATTCCGAACTGTGACAAAATTATCCCGGGTATGTTAATGGCTGCCATGAGATTGAATATACCGTGTATTATGATCAGCGGCGGACCTATGCTTGCCGGAAAGTTTAAGGGCAAGGCCGTAGATCTTATATCCGTGTTTGAAGGGGTCGGCAAGGTTGCCGGCGGCCTTATGGGGCAGGATGAACTTTCCTTGCTTGAAGAGTGCGCTTGTCCTGGCGCTGGCTCATGCGCGGGTATGTTCACGGCAAATTCAATGAATTGTTTATCTGAGGCTCTGGGCATTGCCCTGCCTGGAAACGGCACGATTCCCGCGGTTTATGCAGCAAGGATAAGGCTTGCCAAGATAGCCGGCAAAAGAATAGTTGATCTGATCAGCAAAGATGTAAAACCCCGTGATATTATGACAATTGAGGCATTTAAAAATGCTATTACGGTAGATATGGCCTTCGGTGGTTCATCGAATACGGCTTTGCACCTGCCGGCAATAGCCTATGAGGGTGGGATAACGTTGCCGCTCGCATTATTTGATGAGATTTCCGAAAAAGTTCCCCATATCTGTAATATGAGCCCTGCAGGGCCCCATCATCTTGAAGATTTAAACGAAGCAGGCGGCGTGTATGGGATCATGAAAGAACTTTCCAAGAAGAATCTTATTAATAAAAAATGCTTAACAGTGGAGGGCAGAAAGATAGGGGACCTTCTTAAATATGCTGAAGTTGCAGACAGTACCGTAATAAGACCGATCAAGGAGGCGTATCACGAGAAAGGTGGACTTGCCGTACTTCACGGCACACTTGCCCCTGATGGTTCGATAGTGAAGAGGATTGGTGTTGCAGAAAGTATATGGCATTTTAAGGGAACAGCCAAGGTTTTTGAAAGTGAAGAGGATGCGGGGGAAGCAATAATGGCCGGCAAGATTGAAGCGGGCGATGCGGTGGTAATAAGGCATGAAGGGCCAAAAGGCGGTCCGGGAAAGAGAGAGATGCTTACTCCCACAAGTATCCTTGCAGGCAGGGGCCTTGATACTGCCTGTGCCCTTATCACCGACGGAAGATTTTCAGGCGGGACACGAGGTCTGTGCATCGGACATGTATCACCTGAAGCAGCAGAGGGTGGCCCCATAGCATTTGTTAAAAACGGAGATAAGATTGAAATTGATCTCAATAAGAAGACCATTGATCTGAATGTGAGCAAAAAGGAGATAGAGAAAAGGAGAAAAGCCTGGAAACAGCCGGAGCCGAAGATAAAAGAGGGCTATATGGCGCGGTATGCAAAACTCGTAACGTCTGCCTCTACGGGTGCTGTTTTTAAGAAATAGTCTTGACGTGTATGTGCATAGGGATGAAATGGGTTATATTGAAGATAATCTTATAGAAAAAGAACGTGTTATATATTGCACAAAGTTGCACTGGGCGACGCTTTTTGGCCCCGGAGTGCTTATAATCCTTGCAGGATTGTGGATACCTTCAAAAGGCATGTCTGCTTTAGCCCTGCTTGCCCTTGGCGTGATCTGGGGTATTTTCTCTTCCATAAGCCTTCAAAACTCAGAAATCGGTATTACAGATAAGAGGCTTCTTTTGAGGGTCGGTTTCCCGTTGAAACGAACATGCGATATACCTTTGGAAAATATACAGATGGTAGACATATACCAGCCTTCTCTCGGCAAGTTCCTGAATTTCGGGAAGATTATCATACAATCTGCCGGTGGGAAGAGATATGCCTTCAGAATGATTGCATCGCCCGTAGAATTAAGAGATGAGCTTGCGAGGCAGGTCGATTCAATCCGGCAGCAGTAGGATTTTGTAAGACGGTTTCAAATATTTAATATACGAGGAAGAATATGGACGGAAAAATTATTGAAGAAATTATAAAGATTGTGGGAAAGGAGAATGTCCTTACCTCCATTGAAGACAGAAGATGTTATTCGTATGATGCAAGAACAGATGGGGCAATACCGGATCTTATTGTGTTTCCTTCTTCCTCCGGGGAGGTAGCGCAGATACTTATCCTTGCCAATAAATACCTCTTTCCTGTGATCCCCAGGGGACAGGGTTCTGGTTTAACCGGCGGGGCTGTACCGCTCAATGGCGGGATAGTACTTTCCTTTACAAGGATGAACAGTATTCTTGAAATTGATACAAAGAACCTTATTGCCATTGTTGAGCCGGGGGCGATCACGTTTTTACTTCAGGAGGAAGTTGCCAAATATGGTCTTTTTTATCCACCTGACCCGGCATCTTATAAGTATTCCAGTATAGGAGGTAATGCAGCGGAATGTGCAGGCGGGCCTAATTCTTTAAAATATGGTGTTACAAGGGATTATGTCCTTGGTCTCGAAGTTGTAAAACCTACCGGTGAGATTATACAAACCGGCGTTAAAACAATGAAAGGTGTAGTAGGGTATGATCTTACCCGACTCTTTGTAGGCAGTGAAGGTACGCTTGGTGTGATTACAAAGATCATCTTAAAGCTTATCCCGCTTCCTGAGGCTAAGGCCACTATTTTAGCCCTTTTTCAAGAGGTTGAGGATGCTGCCGAAACAGTTTCGGCAATAATTGCAGCACGGATTGTTCCTTCAACAATTGAGTTTCTGGATAGGGCATCGATAAAATGCAGCGAACAGGCTAACCCTATGGGGCTTCCGGAGGGTATAGGGGGATTGCTGCTCATAGAGGTTGATGGAAATGAAGAGGCTATCCGGTCCCAGGCAGAGAAGGTGAAAAAGATTGTCCTTGAAAATAAAGCAATTCAATGCACTGTGACACAGGATCCTATAGAGGCGGATAAACTTTGGCTGGCAAGACGTACCCTTTCACAGGCAACATATAATCTGAACCCTGTAAAAATAGCAGAAGATGTAGTGGTGCCCAGATCGAAAATCCCGGTTCTCATACGTGCCCTTGAGGAGATGGAGAAAAAATACGGCATACCTATCTTAAGCTTCGGACATGCCGGTGATGGCAATTTTCACGTGAGCATCATGATTCAGGATACGGCAGAAGACAGGGAAAAGGCAGAAGAGGCGGTAAAAGAGATATTTGCAGAAACAATCAAACTTGGCGGCACACTATCGGGTGAACACGGGATAGGTATTTCCAAGGCGCCTTATATTGGGATGGAGCTTTCTCCTGAGACGATTGCTACCATGAAAGATATAAAAAAGCTCTTTGATCCCAATAACATATTGAATCCAGGCAAGATATTTTCGTCATAGCAATCTTTTGCAACGGAGATATTTATAATTTATATGCTGTGCATAAGAGGACGGTACATAAATTTATTAATAATATTAGAAGGGAGCCAAATCGATGGGGCAGGAAAGGTTAGTCGTTATCGGTGGTGTGGCAGCGGGCATGAGCGCTGCAAGCAGCTATAAAAGAATCAAGCCCGAAGCAGAGGTAGTGGTCCTTGAAAAGGATTATTTTATCTCTTATGGATCCTGCAGTCTCCCCTACTATATATCTGACGATGTTAAGGATTTTAATCAGCTTATCTCACTTACACCTGATGTGGCTACGTTAGAGCGGGGCATCCGGGTACTTACCCGCCACGAGGTTCTCGGCATCGATACGGGTACGCATAAGGTGCGCGTGAAAAACCTGGACAAAGAAGAGGAAGCAGGGTTTGCCTACGACAGGCTCGTGATTGCCACCGGAGGGCTTCCCATTAAACCGCCATTCCCCGGTGTTGACCTCCAGCATGTCTACACAATACGGACACTCCTCGATGGTATTGAGATAAAGAAATACATCGATGAATGGGGTTCTTTCCATGTCTGCGTCGGTTCTCCTGAGTGCCTCTACATTAATCAATTCGGTGCCGGAAAAAGACAAATGAAGGCAATCATCGTAGGAGGCGGTTACATCGGCATGGAGATGTGTGAATCTCTCCACAAACGAGGACTTGATGTAACCGTTATTGAAAAGATGGATAGGGTTCTGGGGAACATGGATACGAGCATTACCAATATTGTGGAAGAAAAGATAGTTACAGAAGGGGTTAAACTTTTTAAAGGGACTTCCGTGGAAGGGTTTACAGGCAAAGACGGGTCTGTTACAAAGGTATTGACAGATAAGGGTGAATTTGATGCAGACATAGTGCTTCTCGTTATAGGCGCCCGCCCGAATACTCAGCTTGCAAAGGATGCCGGCATAGAACTTGGCGTAAATGGTGCAATCAGGGTGGATGAATACCTGAGAACGAATATGCCTGATATATATGCTGCCGGTGATTGTGCAGAGGCAATGCATATGGTAACAGGGAAGAAGGCCTATATCCCCCTCGGCACTACTGCAAACAAAGAGGGGCGCATTGCCGGTGAAAATGCAGCAGGCAAGAAAAATGTTTTTGATGGTATAGTGGGAACTGCTGTTACCAAGGTCTTTGACCTGGAAGTGGCCCGTACAGGACTGTCCCCCTTAGAAGCGGAACGCGAAGGCTATAATTATTTTACCTCCACAATCAAAGGGAGGTCCAGAAGCAGCGCCTATCCTTCAGGAAAGCCGATAACCGTATCCTTTGTGGTTGACCGGGACTCAGGAAGGCTCCTGGGGGCTCAGATGGTCGGCGAGGAGGGCGTAGCGCACAGGATAGACGTTCTTGCTGCCTGTCTCTACGGAAAGATGACCATAGAAGATGTGGCAAGACTGGATCTTGGTTATGCCCCTCCCTTTGCCACGGTATGGGACCCTATTCTGATTGCGGCGAATGTGGCTTTGAAGAAATTAACATGAACAATCCGCAACTCCAGAGCACGGCATCTTTGGCCTGTATTAATATTTAATCAGTGAAGAATAGGGATCGTTTGCTTTGATGTAGCTAAGGATTTCTTTGGCCATTTCAGAATGGGCAATCACCTTATCATAATCGATAGCAGTGTTGTTGAGATATTGTAGAATCAATGCATCTCCGAAACTTGCCATAGGCATTATACCGGAAAAGAAAAAGTCCATCTTCTCAAATTCTGAATTCATAAAGTATGTCAGAGGATCTTCCAAATTCAGAAACAGATTTATGGCAGCTATGTGTTCTACGCAAAGTTCACGGAATATGCCTTTTACTTCTTTGATCACATTGGAGCCATATGCTTTTATAAGAATCTCCGCATTGCCTTCAGAGGCATATACCCTTGTTTCAATTACAGATTTATCTTCTTTATATTTAGCTTCAACTTCGTCGGGAACAGTAAAAATGTTTTTGGAACCAATATTTTTGTATAACTTCTCTATCATTGTCCTGTGTTTGGCCGGCGGGTACAGAGTGAGTGGCGCCGGTTCTTTAAGGTATTTGAAGCTCAGCACTACGCTCATTCTTTGCGACTCATCTCCGGCAATCCCTTTGAACATCCATGTTGCAGGACTTGTTGCCAACTCGATACCGCAATCGTTGAGACCATACTTGAGCATCGTTTTCTGTGAAAATATGTGGTTTGACACTGCAAAGGCATATACTCCGTAAAGTTCATACCCCTTTTGTGTTTCAAACAGAAGCTCCAGCATCCTGCCCATGCACCCCTGACTCCTGTATTCCGGGTTAACAAAGATGAAGGTCAGCTCTGCAATTTGAGACCCAGGGCTCGGATAGTGGAGAGCGGCATGACCCATGAAAATGTTTTCCGGTGTAACAGCAACCACTGAAACCATCTCGCCGGAATTATTAAGCTCTACTATCTGGTCCGGATAATAAATGTGTTCATCAAAAAACGTGTACCCATGGGATTTATAAGCACCCTTGGATATTTCTATTGCCTCATTTGGTTGCATCCGTCTGATAATGAAATCGATCTTTTCCGTAATAATAGAAGGTCTTATCTCCTCTTCCAGGTGTGGAGCAAGCTCCGAAGCTTCAAAGTAGTTCTTTATATTCCTGCTTTGCAAATATTTGACAAGATGTATCTCCTTGCCTTCAGGCCCCAGGTTGTGGAATGAAACCTCATCCATTATTTCTTTCATAAGATGCGTGCCGAGCCCCACTGAACCGGCCTCATCAAGGTTTTTTCCCGGATTGTATGAAGGAAGACTTTTTGGATCAAAAGGTATACCTTTTTCTTTCAAAATAATCTTTATGCCCAAAGGCAGGTGTTCGCAGATAATGTCAAAGGTGTTGCTTTCGCCAGCCTCAAAAGCATGATCGACAACGTTCATAAAAGCTTCTTCGAGGCCGAGGTCAATCTTATATAAGTCTTTGCCGGTAAATCCGAACTTTTTTGCAACTTCTTTAACGGATACCTGCGCAACAGGAAGATAAGAAGAGTCATTGGGAATGGTTATTTTAAAAAAATCATATTTTTTCATAATGGACCTTCGATAAGAAATATACATAATAAAATATGTTTTATCAACTTGAGAGCATTACGCAACATGCAATTTTATGATTTATCCGATTTTTTTTTGCTTGAATAAATAACCATATTAAAGGAAAATTAATGAAACAAATGGGGGGGTTAAGGGTCATATAAGTAAACCGACAATTCGAGACAGTCTTAATAATATGGGGAATGTACTGAAATAAAAAAGGAGGTTAATTATGCAGTATACACGAACTCTAAAATATCAGATTCCGTCTATCTGCGGTAGCGATGTAACAGCAATCCAGGCGCAGCTTGTTAAGGCTGGATTCACCATGGTGGGACCTGCTGACGGGGATATTCAGCATACGCGCCGATGCAGCAGTGCGTGCATTTCAGCAGTCAGCCGGCCTTGATGCTGACGGTGTTATAGGCCCTTTAACATGGAGCATGCTTTTTCGTGAATTAAAGGTTGAGCCAATACTTGATAAAATAAAACCTGTTATTGATGAGCTTAAAAAACCCCACAGCTATAAGAACAGTGTTGTTTGGTGTTTAACGGAGAAGGGCCTTGTCATAGGGGATAATAACCCGGAGACATCGGGGGGTGAGCCTGTTACTGTACGAAGGGTGTGGCAGAAATTCGGTGCTTTTATTGATACATGGTCCGACAAATTTGGTGTGCCTGCGGAATTGGTTGTGGCAACTGAGATGGTCAAATGGCTTAACAGCGATCAGGAAATTCACCCTGTCCTTGTAAGGCACAATTTCATTGACATATTCCGCAGAGCGCGCAGATGCGCTTCCCCGAACATGCCCTTGTCCGGACATAAATAAGAGAGAAGAGAATACAAATATTTTCGTAATCAGGCACATCCCACCATCCCAAAGATCTTTTCCAATAATTTTTCCGAAACTGTTTCGGAAAATCTAAAATCAGCCGCAAAACCAGGACAGTGCTGCCGCCTGTTCCGATGTGACAAATTTCTGTTTTGTGAAAGAGTTATCTTACTGCCACAATGGGTAGATCAAACGATGCAGCCCATGCCTCCCATTCAGCAGCATTTTTTGTAAGAAATATCTCTTGCAATTGCGTATAGTCCGCATCGGATTGGCGAAAACCAAGTTCTCCTGTCAGTCTTTCCCAGAAATGGGGTTCCAGTGCCGCAACTGCAATCCACCCTTGCCGTGTTTCATAAATATTGTATCGGGACAGTCCACCTCCGAACATCCCTCCCGGTACAGTCAATCCGTATCGGAGTGGTTCAGTAAAATATTCAGCGCATTCAGACAGGGCGACCTCAATATATCCGGCGTCATTATCTCGTTCGCGTGAATAAAGAAGCCCCAATGCGCTGCTCACCGCCCTTTCTGCACCCGCAAGGTCAGCCAGAAACGTGCGCGGAAAATGTGGCGGAGACAAAAGCCCGAGCACAGCCTGATAAGTTAAATCGTGACCGGCTTTGTTGTGGTTGGGTGAAGGATACCCCACTATCGCAACCTGACATAGCCTGGGATATCGGGAATGAAGTTCTTTCCACCCCAATCCAAGTTTTTCAAGGGCTGAAGGCCGGAAGGAGGTAAGAAGCAGGTCGCTTTCTTTTAACAAATGTTCCATCTCATCATGCCCTTTTGCAGTTTTGAGGTCGAGACGTAAAACCGTTTGCTTTATGCACAGGGCTTCGTACCAGGAAGGACAGTATTCCCTGAAAGGGTCTCCGTCAGGAGGTTCAATCTTTGTGACCGAGGCCCCTAATTGGCTGAGTTTTAACGCTGCAGCCGGACCAGGCAAGTTGAGCGACAGATTTACTGCTTTAATACCGTGGAGAGGTTCATTAATACCATTCATTACGCATTGCCCCCTGTTCCTTATATTATCTTGTTTTTCCGGACGTTGTCCCAATCGTCATGGATAAAGCTATAGATTTTTTCCGCTCTGTCCGAGTACAGGTGGATTCCCTCCCAGTTAGGCTGCGCCGGCACCTTCTGCAGCATAAGGCCATCCACGTCAAACCACCGCGGGAAAGCGCCGCTGAAGAAATAGCCATTTTTTCTCAATATCCCGGCAGCCTCCCCAATCCAGGGCCATGAAGATTTCAGCCATACCTGTATGACCTTTATCTTTTGGTTCAAAAGGTCCTGTTCTTGTATGGCAAACACCTCTTCAAAGTCTGATCCTGCTATAGTAACGGCAATACGCGCAACGCCTGCAAATTCGAACACCCTGGTTGACATTTCCGTTGGCTCATCTGAAGACAGATTCTCTGCCGATACAATAATTGAGCGACTATCGTCAAAACCATTGTAAATATAACGGATTATGTCTTCATAGACTTCCGGCACATGGACGTTATGTGGTTTCGGGACAAAGGACCTGAACATATCGAGGGCAGCTACCCTTCCGGTTACGGTAGGGTCTTTTTTATAGATTTCACCGGGCATGAGGTCTATCTCAATGCCTGTTTCAATAGTCTTTATCATTGCCCCGGCCTTCTGTGTGTGGGTGTGGTTACATACCGCCTCTCCAAAGTATGCTTCAGATTCGGGCAAAGTCTGTATGTATTCTGCAACGAATTCAAAGAGAAGCCTCCCGATACCGCCTCCGCGGACGCCAGATAAGACCACCCCCTGGCCGAATTCATATATGCCTTTGTATGGCGTTGAACGATAGAGGGCTCCATATGCGACAATGCGATTGAAATCCGCACGGACAACAAATGGAAAATAATTACCTCCCTCAAAGGCAGCGATGAGCATCTCCGGGTGATAAACCGTTTTGATCGGGTATGCATCGCCATACACATCAACAAAAAGACGCGATACTTTTTCAGCATCAATGGGCTGAAATGGTCCAACCCTGTATGAAGCATCTGTCATTAAGCCTCCCGTATAATTGAGGTTCTTGTCGCCTCCGATTCAGCCAACCTCTCAAGAATGGTTTTGACAAATTTCCAAAAACCGGGCATCCGTGCAATGTCGGTGCGCTCCCCTGTGGTGTCGGAATCAATCCCCGGAACAAAATCTGCCTTGGTGGGTGCATGGGCATCCAGTATGGTAGGGCCTATTGAGATGACATCCATATCGGGATATTTTGCCTTTATAAACCCGCATTCAAGCATACCATGCATACCTGTTACTTTGGGTGCTTCGCCATATATCTGCCATTAGGCATCTCTGCAAATAGCCAGAAGTTGCGATTTCATATCCGGCTTCCAACCATAATTTGTGGCTATATTGCTTAACCTGGCGCCTGAGAGATCAGCTACAGCCTTATATTTGCTGATAATTGCATCCAGTGATGAATCCACCGAACTTCGCTGAGAAACGTTTACGGTCAATTCGGTATGCGAAGTACGCACTGTTGCCACGTTAGAGGATGTTTCCACAAGCCCATCAACATCACTGCCGGAAGGGTGGGGAATTTGGGTTAGATTATAAAAATGATCCCATATCTCTACAGGCTCAATCACGGCTAAAAGATGGCTCATGCTAACCTTTTTAATAAATAGTTTTATGTTTTGGCACTTAACAAAATACTACAGATACATTATAAGATGGATTAACAGAAAATACCAAATATTGCAAGCAGGGCCTTTGTGCGGCCGTGAATGATGAAGCAGGGGATCAGAGTATCTCATCCAGAAGGTTGTCCTTGAGTATAGCCTTTGCTACCAGATCGCCTTTTACATTATAGGTACCGTTTTGTATCGCCTTCTTTATGCTATCCACTTTATCCTGTCTTATTGAAGGCGCTGAGTTAGCCTTTGCGATAAGTTTAGCTATATCCCTGTTTCTGCCCGACAGCTCTACCTTGTCGGATGCATCTACATTCTGTTTTGACGCTGACGCTTTTTCCTTCGGAGTTTTAGTCCGGACAGATCCTGCAATCGTATTGAGCAGATTAGCCTTTACAGCTTTATCGATCTTCATAAGCCCCCTCCTTGTTTTACCGCTACAATACAACATTATAGATTTATTCATTAAACATCTCAACCAATAATCATGCATTGAGTGGAAAGTAAAAGGGTTTGCCCTTGAATTTTGAATTCCAACAGAGGAGAGTCCGGCGCACATCCCGCCATCCCGAAGACCTCTTCGGGTAATTTGCTAAAACAGTTTTAGCAAATTCTCAAATCGCCGCAAAGCCAGGACAGTGCTGCTACCGCGGCCAATAGTTCCTGCTATGATCCCTGCCCGGTATTGCCCGGTGTCTCCTCAAATTCGATACCCATGTGACGGCCCATAATGATAAACTGGCCAATGGTCATTTCGTACCCTGTCTGTATGGAGCAGCCGCGAGCCTTTGCGCCTGCAAGCCAGGGAGTAATATCAGGTTCGGTCACCACATCAGCGACAAATGTGTGAGCATCAAGACTGTCAAGAGGGAATGGCGTGTGCGGATCGCCGTTCATGCCGAGAGGCGTTGCATTTACCGCAAGGTCAACCCCGGCGAGCGAATCAAGCCGGTGAGATAGCGCTACCGAGGGGCATCGCAATGCGAGCAGATCCAGAAGATGCTTCTGCCTGTCCATATCCGTGTCGATGACCACAAGCTCTGCCGCTTCGGCGTGAGCGACCGCATATGCTATGGCGCCTCCTGCACCGCCTGCACCAAAGACTGCCACGCGCCTGCCCTTTGCCTCGAAACCGTGAAAACGCAATGCCTCGATGAAGCCCAAACCGTCGACCATATCCCCTATGAGTCGTCCCTGTTCTGTCCTTCTGATGACGTTGACCGCCTCCAGATCTCGGGCACGGTCCGAGAGTTCGTCTACATGCCGCGCGGCTTCCTGTTTGTGCGGTATAGTGACCACACAGCCGGGGCAATTCCGCCAACCCCGAAGTAGGGAGAAGAAATGGTCAACGTGTTCCGGTGGAACATCAATGGCGATCATTATCCGGTCCATCTGCTTTTCCCTGAAGTACCGGTTGAATGTTGTCGGCGATTTCACCTGTATTACCGGATGGCCGATCATCGGATACACAAGCGTTTTTCCTGATGGTGTAATAAGGCCGGAGTTCATTATTATTCCCCTGTTTCTCTCCATTTTCTCCCAAACTCAAATCAAAAGCAATTAGATTCTATTCCCGGCTGCGGCCTTCCGGAACTGCGTCACCGCCGCCTCGGAGACCTTCGAGTTTCCCGGTAAGGGGATGCAATTGAAGCGCCGGTTGAAAGGGTCGAAGAAACTGATCTGTTGACTGAATAACATACATGGTCAGTCTTCCTTTTCAAGTGCCCTGAGCAACTCTTCTGCGTTTTTTAATGTATGTATGCGTTTGGCATTCACATCCTTCAGTGAAGCGCTGACTCGTGCAGCATATGCGGCACTTAGCTCTTCAATGAGTTCGCTGTAAAGCTTTTCAGAAAGAATTACATATTGCGGCTTATTGTCCTTAATAATATATACCGGGCCTTCTTCGATTTTTTCGTCCACCGCTTTCATACCCCGTTCCATTATTTCCTGTTCCGCAACAGTATTCATGACGATACCTCCAAAAGTGCTTAACATGGTTCTCGAATTATATTATGTGTCAGTCCTGTATGCAATCAGATTCGGACAAGATTTTAATATAAACAAAGACTTATCTTTCTCAAAACAATCCTCTGCATGCCATCCCAATAGAAGCTTTCGATGGGAAGCTGGGCAATGTTGAGGGGGAACCGGGCTCAAATCTTTATCCTTGACAACTAATTCCAATTCTAAATCAAGGATGAAATCAAGGCGGCAAGGAAGAGGCGACGTAGGCGTACGGTAATAGTACGTCGGAGGAGCAGATGACAAAGCCAACGAAGATAGCGCCTTGATTTAGAATTGGAATAACTGTTCAAATCCGTTTTAGAACAGATGTTTTACATCTTTCTGCACATTGACAAAGAGGGTGAGCTGTCGTATACTCCAATGGGTTTTTTGAAAACCATACCCGATTAGCCTGACCAGAGGAAAAACAGCTCTATGCGTTACGCTCTACAGATGTGGAAAAATACCCGGATGATAGTTCTCACTGCAGTGTGTGCTGCAATTTACGCTGCAACGCTTATCGTCTTCAAGACTGCTATTCCCCTTATTCCCGGTATAACGGAGGTTAGGGTTGCAGGCATTTTTCCCATGATTTTCGGCATCCTTTTTGGCCCTGCAGGTGCCTGGGGGCTTGGGTTTGGCAACCTCATCGGGGACATCTTTGGAGGCACTCTGGGACCTTCATCCATCGCAGGTATGGCAGGCAATTTTCTCCTCGGCTATCTCCCCTATACTATGTGGATACATTTGGTCCCTTTTTCGGAAAAGACATATTGTTGGGACAGGAGGAGCTGGCGAAGCTGGGCGAGCTACATAATAATCACCATAGTCTCCAGCGCAGCCTGTGCCGTAGTAATCAGCGTTATAGTGGACAGCCTCGGGATCGTACCATATGCGGTGCTTTCCAAGATTATCACCCTTAATGATACCGTTGGCAGCCTTGTCGGCGTGATTCTTCTCATCGCCGTCTACGATGTTGCCGTAAAACAATTAGGGCTTCTCTGGACGGATATTATGGAGGTCGGGGAGATAAAAAAGGGATTTCTCCGACCTGTAGCAGTCTGGCTGATTACTGCAGGGGTCATTTTCGGCCTTTTCGGTGGACTTATTCCGGGTATCCCATCGATTACTGCCGGATGGATATCGACGGCCATAATAATCACAGGAAGTCTTATCCTCTGACCAACTATGAAAGCTTCTGTTTCAATCAGGAACATTTCCTTTACTTATGGCAACAGCACTAAAAAGGCACTGAGAGACCTCTCCGGCGATATGATTGAAGGCGATTTTGTTGCCATCCTGGGTCGTGGCGGGGCGGGAAAGTCTACGCTTTGTTATACTTTGAACGGTCTTGTACCCCGTTTTTTCCGTGGAGACTACTCCGGTATAGTAAATGTCATGGGCAGGGAGGCTTACCGGTCCGGTATTGCCGAGATGTCCAGGACAGTAGGCCTCGTTTTGCAGGACTTTGAAACACAGCTCTTTTCTACCAATGTGGAGCTTGAAGTGGCCTTCGGCCCTGAAAATCTCGGGTTGAGTCGTGAAGAAATCGGTCGGAGAATTACGAAATATCTTGCCTTCACCGGCATGGATGTATTGCGCAGCCGCGATTCTTCCAACCTTTCCGGCGGCCAGAAACAACGCCTTGCCATCGCTTCAGTCCTCGCCATGGAATCTCCGGTACTTGTCATGGATGAGCCCACTACCGATCTTGATCCATTAGGGCGACAACACATCCTGGAGCTCTCCCGTCGCCTCAGCGCTCAGGTCAGAACATTGATCGTCGCTGATAACGAGCCGGAAAATGTGATCCATGCCGATTGGATCTGGCTCCTGAAAGATGGGGAATTAGTAGCCGTTGACAGGCCCGGCAGGATTCTCACCGACATCGCCCTTCTTGAATCGTGCGGAGTTATGGTGTTGCCTACCGTAGCGCTTTTTCACGCCATGAAATGGCCCGGCACACCGCTGACAGGTGATGAAGCCATCTCCCTCATCGAAGAGAAACGTCTTGCCATACCGAAAGGAAAGCATTTATTTTCTACACCTGTGACGCCGAAAGGCAACGGAGCAGTTCTGGAAGCAAAAGACCTCTGTTTCCGTTACCCTGCAGCAGGCACAAAGGCATTGGAGAATATTAATTTCAAGGTCAGCGAGGGGGAATTTGTAGCAATCCTCGGTCAGAACGGGTCAGGCAAGACAACGCTGGCGAAGCACTTCAATGGAATTTTCAAACCGACTTCAGGGAAGATGTTTGTGAAAGGAAAGCCTACGGAGGCAATAAATCGTCGCGACCTTGCCCGGACCGTTGGCTATGTCTTTCAAAATCCCGATCATCAGATTTTTGCAAACACCGTGAAAGAGGAAGTGGCATTCGGCCTCAGGACTCTCGGCGAAAGCCCGGAAACGGTGGACCAACGGGTTGAGGAAGCCCTGGCAATAACAGGTCTCACAGGATACGAAGATAGATCACCCTTTCTCCTTACAAAAGGGGAGCGGCAACGGGTGGCTGTGGCATCCGTACTGTCCGTAAAGCCTGAAGTTATTATTCTCGACGAGCCGACAACAGGACTGGATTATGCCTTTCAAAGGGAAACCATGGAGATGCTTAAAGAGATAAACCTCCGGGGCCATACGATTATCATCATCACCCATGCAATGTGGATAGCAGAATCCTATGCAACACGAACTGTCATTATGGGGAACGGACGTATAATCGCCGATGGAAAAACGCGAAGGGTCTTTGCCGACGAAGGGGTGCTGGCAGAGGCATCTCTATCACCATCGCCGCTGGTGCGTCTGAGCAACTACCTGGGAGCCGGGGCCCTTACGCTCCAGGGTCTGATTCAGGAATTAATCTCATGAATATATCCATCTATCGTAACAAAAATACCTGGCTTCATCATCTCGATCCACGAACAAAACTCATCGGGGTCATTTTTCTCTTTATCATTGCCCTCACCTTCAACCATCCCCTGTATGTGGTTTTCGTAATCGCAGGAGTTCTGGCGATTGCCTTAAGCGGCAAGGCCATGTCTGCAATATGGGCCTTGCGATACATCCTTCTTCTTCTCATACTCTTCAGTGTTTTGCTCTGGCCCTTTTTTGTACCGGGAACGACAACGATTTTTGCATGGAAGCTTCTCCGTGTAAGCCGGGAATCACTGCTTTACGGCATCGCCATGGGACTTCGACTTGTTACATTCATTATTGCAGGCCTCATCCTCCTTGTTACTACAAAAAATGAGGATATCACCAGCGGGCTTATCAAAATGAAGCTCCCTTATGCGGTGGCTTTTGCCCTTTCTACAGCACTGCGTCTTGTGCCCACCTTTACCGGAGCCGGCGCAACAATTGTTCAGGCACAGGTATCAAGAGGGCTCGACCTTGAATCAAAAAATATCTTCAGGCGCTTCAAAAAATTGATTCCCTTAGCAATTCCCATGTTTATCACCTCAATCCGCTACACCAATTTCCTTACCATAGCGCTTGAGTCCCGCGGATTCAGCCCGGAATCACGACGTACTTTCTATCACGAACCCCGGATGACATACAAAGACTGGGTAATCCTCCTCTTCCTTGCGTGCATGATGGCATTTTCTCTCTATCTAAGACTGGTACTTGATTTTGGGGCTATCATAAAAGGCCGTTTATAATTCCTGTACTTCAGCTTTTACCGGGTTACGTTGTTATTCCCCTATTTCTATCTTAGCGTCTACGATAACACAACCCGCTCCTTCCTCGAAGAGAATGAGAGGATTTATGTCGAGATTTATGATCTCCGGATGTTCCATGAGCATGAGCGAGATCTTTACCATGGATTGCGCCAAAGCAGTAAGGTCGGATGCCGGTTTGCCTCTGTATCCTTTTAGAAGGGTAGCACCTCTTAACTCCCTGATCATTTCCATTGCACCTTCTTCGTTGACAGGCATAAGACTTACGGCAACGTCCTTCAGCGCCTCGGTGAAAATTCCACCCATCCCGAGGAGCAGGACCCGGCCAAATGACGGATCCACCTTGCTGCCGATGATCAACTCGTATCCTGGGGGGGCCATCTTCTGCAGTAGATATTGAGGGGATTTCAAGTTCTTGAAGGCCTGTTTCAGTGCATAATAGCTATTCAATCCGAGAATAACGCCGGCGCTTTCTGTCTTGTGCAGCACTTCTGGTGCAGCCGTTTTTAGCGCCAGAGGAAAACCGAGTCTGACAGCGGCTTCTTTGCCGTCAAGGAAATTTCTCACTAAGGCAAAATCAGCCACAGGCAGGGTATAGGACTGCAAGAGGGAGAAGGATTCCTCAGGGCCCATCAACGCCGTCCTCCCGGATGTGCGAGAGATGTCCGCTATCAGGCGCTGCCCTGTCTTTAAGCCCATAGCACTGCCTGCTTTGATACGTTGACGGTGAGCGAGTGATGCGGCAAGCGCCTTCAATGCCTGGTCTGCCTCTGAGAAAACAGGAAATTCAGCTTTGTCCTTCATAAAAAACCACTGTTCCTTCTCTGAAATCGTACAGAATACCACGGGCTTTGCATGAGTGCGGGATATTTTGTTTATCCTGTCGAGGAGGGTAGCCGTAGCATCACCGTCGCTCCTGAAGTCATAGGAATGGACAAAGAGAACAGCGTCCACACCTTCTTCCTGAAGAACCTTTTCCAGTATGTTTCCGTGGAAGTCTAAATCGAATATGTCCCCAAGGTCAACAGGGTTGGTGCTCCTGATGACATCGACCTTTTTTTTCTGCTCTACCATGCGGAACAGATCTTCCGACAGCTCCGCCAATCTGAATCCATGCTTGTAGACAGCATCAGCGGACAGGACTGCATGTCCCCCTGACCGGGCTATAACTGCGAGTCCTGGTCCTTCTACAGGGGGTATCATGAAAATCTTCAGGGTTTCCACCATATCCTGCATGTTTTCAGCTATATGGACACCGGCCTGCTTCAGAATGGCGTCAGTGAGAAATTCATCACCGGCGAGCGCCGACGTGTGAAACCCCGCTATCTCCGCGGTGCCAGGTTTTCTGTTCGCCTTGAGAACTACTATCGGTTTTGAGGTCATCGCCGCAAGGTTGCAGAAACGTCTCCCGTCTCTGATGTCTTCCAGATAGAATGCCATCGACTCTGTGTGGGGATCGGAGATAAGGTATTCGAGGAAGTCGCTCTCATTGAGCATCAGCTTGTTTCCCATACTGATGAGCTTATTGATGCCAATGTTTTCACAGGAAAGAAGCATCAGGATGTCGTGCAGGATGCCCCCGCTCTGGGATGCTAAGGACAGAGAGCCGCGGCGGGTAAATTCCGGGTGGAAGGGCACAAAGGGAAGCGTAAGACCGTTTTCTATATTTACCGTCCCCAGGCAGTTCGGACCCATGATTTTCATATCCCTTTTCCGGGCAATGCGGAGGATCTCTTTCTCAAGGGTCTCTTTCCTTTTATCGAATTCGGAAAAACCGCCTGATTCAATAACTACATGACGGATGCCCCGTTTGCCGCATTCATCGAGCCTTTCAGGTATGCCTGCTGAGGGAATGAGAAAGACTGCAAGATCGGGGGTTTCCTCAATCTCATTGAGGTTCCTCGATATCGCTCTGCCCCTGATGGCGCCGCCTCTGCCTCCCAAAAGGTATATATTTCCTTTATATGAAAAGCGCTCCAGGTTATCCAGAATCCCGGATGCGAGGTTGCCGGGTGAATCCGACACCCCGTATATTACGATACTGGCAGGATAAAAAAACTTGTTCATTCTTCCTCCTCATAAAATAATGCAATACCGAATTTTATAGCAACCCCAGGATTATTTGTCAAACCGGCCTTTCCCGGGGCAAAGGTCGGCAACATGGTATCAGGCACAATTTTGCCACTCTCATTTTTTAGAAAGAATAGAATTATGAATTTTATCGATGTCTTCCTAAAACAAAGGCTGCGCGGTTTTTTATCTGAAGCTCAAAATTTTTCCTGAAGTCAGTAAATTTGGTTCATCAAGAAGTATACCCCCTTTCAAATACAAATCGGCGCATTGGTTTTTCAGAGCAGCCCGTTCATAACGGAGTGAAATGTGCATATTTATGAGCGTGAGTTCTTCGGTGAGAAATATTTTTTTCTGTAATAGGTTGTGGTGGTAAGGTCCTGTCCAACTCTGTATCAAGTCCAATAATCATGATACAGCATGTTATGATCCAGCCAGTGAAGGTAGATAGCCCCTTAATCACTAAACCCCATTCGACCAGATTAAACAAAAAAAATGTATAGTATAAGGCAGGGATATAAGCCCGACAGCCAGTCGGTTGCAATAAACTATGTAGCACGCAGTTCTTCTCGTCGGTTCCTCTCCACTTCAATTACCGTGAATTTAATAAAATAAGCTTTATTTCAACTATGACTTAAACGGCCAGGATGTATCAATGAGCCTAAGAAAGGCCCATGCCGCAGACGAGAGTTCCCTGCGGTTCGCATAGGCAATCCCATCCTCAATGACGGGAAATCCTTCAATAATCTGGATCAATCTCAGCGTCCCGTCTTTCAATTCCTCATCTACAGCGCCTCGCTGTATGAAGCCTATACCGTTGTCCTGCCGTACGAATTCCTTAAGAAGAGCAGTGCTTGCCGATTCCGCCGCAATCAACGGAGTTACTTTGAATTTCCGCAGATACTCAAGAACCACTTCTCTGGCTGCAGACCCTTCACGTTTGATAACCAATGGAATCTTAGATAATTGCATGACAGAGATTTCAGAACCCGGCCAATGGACACTCTTCGGTGAAGCAACGAGGATAATATCATGCTGCCACAAGACCTTGGTTTTAAGCTTGCTATTATTGGGGCTGTAGCGGATAACTGCAAGTTCATTCTGGTGATCTACTATGCTTTTAACCATCTCCGCATTAGAACCCTGGTCAAGAAT
>JAPLKC010000088.1:59962-74543 GCA_026388255.1 Pseudomonadota bacterium
ATCAGGGGCATGAGATTTCTCAAGGGGGCTTCAGGGCATCCCACATGCAGATCTCCCGACTTGCCGGAGGATACGTCCTCCAGATACCCCTCCATTTCATGAATCTCTTGAAAAATCAGCTCTGCTCTTTGCATCACACCCTCGCCGGCACCGGTTAACCGAATAGAGTTCCCGTCCCGGACAATCAGCCGAATCCCGATGTTCTCTTCAAACCTTTTGATATGCATAGTAATCGCCGGCGGCGTCACCATAAGGGTCTGAGCAGCCTTCGTAATGCTGTTCATTTTAGCCGCCGTATAGAAGGAACGGAGTTGATTCATGTTCACAATCATGATTGACCTCCAAGTAATGTCTTAATATTATGTTAATCGCTTTTAACACTTAATGTCTTGTACAGTCAAGTTTTATCTTCTATACTTCATAATAGAAAGACAAAATAAAGAAGGAGGATATCATGAGAACACAAATCAGAGCATTAAACAAGGTCACAGAGATGAAGATCGGAGACAATGGAAATGGTCATATAACACACATCCAAAACATCGACTATTTGGCTGACTTTTATAGCAGACTGGGCCAAAAGACGGTGCATGTGGAGGTCACATTTCCGGAAAATGCAAAAAGACCAGCATCAGCTCCAACGGTTTTTGTCAAATCGCCATGGATTACAACTGGAGTTCTTAAAGTGAACATGCCGGGGAACAGACCAGCATTTGCTTCAAACCTTTTTGCCCGCAGGGGCGGTTTTGACGGCAGCAACGCAGTCTTTTTAAGATCGCCGTGGATTACATCATATGGAGTATTCCCTGTCGAAAAAATGAATCATTCCATAGAGAATTCCCTACGGTTAGTGGCAGTCCTTGTGTCAGTCAATCAAGATAGAACCTCACTGGCACACTTAAGGGCTGCCTAAAGTGAGCATTGCGGAACATCCGGGTACCCGTACGCTTCAGATGAGCGTGGCTTGGAGGCTCCCGCGCGAGCGGGTCCAAGCACAATGCGTCTGAAGCCGACCAATGGGAGAGTAAAATTCATTCTTGTTTTGCAGGCTGCTATATTGTCCCATCCAACAAAACTCTGTTCGCAATGAGCATTGAGCGAATCGGAGCGTTATACGGGTCGGATGTGGAACACCGGCGAACGTAAGGAATAGGCTGAGAGGACAGACGCCGTCATATAATTTACCCAAAAGCGTTCAAAGCCGTGACCCACTATTTATGGGTGCTCCGGGCTACGACGACAAGCCCCAGTATATAAGAATTTAAATAGCTCACAAAGTGAGCGAGAAGGAGAGGCTCCGACAGCTTCGCTGGTGGAGGGGGCGACGTGAGCCCCGGAAATAGCTTAAACATATACAACATCTATCGGAAAATTTGTAACCCTTTCCAGCCCGTCTTTGCGGACAATGAAATCAACCTCTATGCCTATCGCCCCTTCTCCTGGGATGATAAATTTAGGCTCAAAGGCAAATACCATCCCCTCTTTAAGAATAATATCGTGTCTCGGCGTGATCACCGGAAGCTCGTTAATCTCAAGGCCAAGCCCGTGCCCGATAAATCCGACCTTACCATCTCCATAACCCATAAAATAGTCTTCGAGTTGGGCCTTCTTTGCCTTATCCATTGCCCTCATAAATATCTCTGTTCCGTTTACACCTTCCCGTGCAAATATCCCTGTATCTTCAATAATTTCCCTTGCTACATCATATCCCCTTTGAAAAATATCTTTCATTGTTCCTGCCACATAGGGTCTTGTTTCATCGGTAATATATCCGTTATATCCTCCGCCGTAATCAATGAGGACCGGGATACCTTTTTCAACCCTGTTTATCGAAGACCCCTGGGCAATGGCATGGGTTATACCTACGCCTGAAATAGGGACGTCTCCATGGGATTGAATGGTGGCTGAAAGACCATGGGTAACATACATATTCATCATCTCCTGATTCAAGCCCCTCATTCTTAAAAAACCCTGGTGACCGGATATCCTGCCCTCTGTTTCAAGTATGGCGCCGATTTCTACTTCGCTTATGCCCTCTTTTACAACATCCTTTGCCCGCTCAAAAACACGGGACACGATCTCGCCTGATTTCTTGATCTGCGCAATCTCAAAGGGGCTTTTAATCAACCTTACATCTTTAATCAACAAAGAAAAATCAACAAAATTCTCAAATCCAAGCAAGCCCTTCCAGCGCTCAAAGACAGACACGGGCAATACATCAAACTCCATTGCCCCCCTACCCTTTAAAACCTTTCTATCTGCAAGGATGCTTTTTACATCTCTGTCTCTCCTGATGGGTATCACGTTGAGGGGTGTCTCGTAAACCGCCCTTTCCATGGTCTTTTCAATAAAAAGCAAGGGGTCGCCATCAACGGGCACAACGAGGACACCCTTCTGTAATGTACCTGTAAAATAGAACATATCCACATTCTGTAAAATAACTGCAAAATCAATGTTATTTTCAGTCATTCTTTGCTTCAGTTTTTCTATCCGGTCTTCAATTTCCGCTTTCGGCGTAAGGTCACATATGTTTAAGCTCTTCAACATAGCCCACTACCCTCCCGATGACATCTTCCTTGCTAATCCGCTGAGATTCCTTCTCGTTACGCATCTTTAATTCCACATACCCTTCTTTCAGGTTCCTTTCACCAATAGTAACCCTCAATGGGATACCGATAAGGTCGCAGTCCTTGAATTTCACCCCGGGACGTTCATTCCTGTCATCCATTACTACATCTATGCCTTTATCCAGTAAAGCTCTGTAAATCGTATCGGCCAGTTCCATGCTTTCAGGATGAGAATTGTTTACAGGAAGCACGTTTACTTCAAAGGGTGCAATAGCCATGGGCATCACGATACCATTCTCATCATACCCCTGCTCGATTGCTGCTGCTACAGTCCTTCCGATTCCGATGCCGTAGCACCCCATAACCATATTTCTCTCTTTTCCGTCTTTATCAAGGAACGTTGCAGTCATGGCTTCGCTATATTTCAATCCCAGTTTAAAGATATGTCCAACCTCAATTCCTTTTGTGGATAAGAGCCTGCCGTCACATCTCGGACACAGGTCTCCTTCGCGTACGGTTTTTAACTCAAAAAAACCCTCAACCTTAAAATCGCCTGGATTAACCTCGACAACATGGACGTCTTCCTCATTTCCGCCAATTACAAAATCCTCCATGTACTGAACGTCGCTATCCGCATAGAGAGGTATTTTAAGTCCTATCGGCCCGGAAAAACCAAGCGGGCCGCCTGTATGTTCCTCTATGGTATACTTGTCTGCAAGCTCCAGATAATCAAGTGATAAGATACTTGCCAGTTTCGTTTCGTTGATCTCTCTGTCCCCTCTGATCAACACGCCGATAACGCCTCTATTTGTATTATAGATCATCGTTTTTAGAATCCGGTCGGGATCTACACTCAGAAATGCTGCCACCTCTTCAACCTTTCTCTGATCCGGCGTCTCAACACGCCTGTAATTGCCTTTTTTGCCTGTTGAAGTACCGCCCTTATTGCCTGCTTCCGCTTTTTCAAGATTGGCTGCGTAATCACATGTGTCGCATGATACGATGACATCCTCCCCTGTCTCGGCAAGGACCATGAATTCATGGGAAAAGCTCCCTCCGATCTGGCCTGTGTCAGCCTCTACAGGTCTGAAACGAAACCCGCATCTTTTAAATATATTATTATAGGCATCATACATCTCCATATAGCTCTTTTCTGCACCTGCCTCGTCCATGTCAAAACTGTAGGCGTCCTTCATGGAAAACTCCCTGCTTCTCATAACTCCGAATCTCGGCCGTATTTCATCTCTGAACTTTGTTTGTATCTGGTACAAATTCAAGGGCAGTTCCCTATATGATCTCACCTCTCTTCTTACAAGATCAGTCACAACCTCCTCATGTGTAGGGGCAAGGCAGAGTTCCCTGTCGTTTCTGTCATGAAACCTCAGCAATTCCTTTCCGTACTTATCCCATCTTTTACTTTCGACCCACAATTCCTTAGGCTGGACAAGGGGCATCAATATCTCCTGCGCTCCCTTCCTGTTCATTTCTTCGCGGATAATATTTTCCACCTTCCGGAGGGATTTTAAGCCCAGAGGCAGCCATGTATATATACCAGACGATAATCTTCTGATATATCCAGCTCTTAGCATCAATTTGTGACTAATTACTTCAGCTTCTTTCGGAACTTCCTTCATTGTAGGGATAAACATCTTTGAAAGCAGCATTTTACCTCCTGTTTTTAACGATGCATGGCGCACGATTTTTTTGAATCCGGAACTCGCTACTCCACATTATATTTCAGAATCTATTCAGATCCTGTTTTCTCAATTCCGGATTCTTTAAAATTACTTTATAATGTAAAGATTATCAAGGGATTTATGATCTGGAATTTCCCTTGAATATATGGGATAAATTATGATTAATTGTATAAAATGTTTTGGTTAGTAGAAACAACAACCTATAATCACAGGAGGCCGGGCATATGAAAAAATTACTCCGGATTACGCTTTCTCTTTATATGGTAGTCATATTATGTATGTCGTTGTGCCTTTCAGCAATTGCTGCAACAGATGAGGATTCTGTAGAATTAAGGGTTGAAAAAAATAATAAACTTATAAAAATATGCAAAAAATACCTCGAAGATCCGGAAAAGTGGCGCGAAGTTGCAAAGTTTAACCGCATGAAGGATCCTGACATAATCCTTCCCGGTCAAAGGGTAAAAATCCCGGTTCGACTCATGCACGGGGTTCCTCTGGACGGAAAGGCTACCTTTGTTTACGGTGATGTAAAAGTTCAAAAGGACGAGACAGCAGAATGGGTAGCGCTTAACATCGGAAATACAGTTAGCCGGGGGAGCAAGGTACAGACAGGCAATGCAAGCTCAGTTGAGATAACCTTTGGGGATAGAAATTCAATTTTCATAAAATCCAATACAACTCTGGGTATCGTTACATCAGAGAAAAAAGGTCCGACCTATACGGTAAATAATTTTTATCTGAAAACAGGAAGGGCTATTACAAAAATAAAAGAGGCTACCGGCAGCAATTCGCGCATAATAATAAATACGCCTTCGGCTGTTGCTTCAGTGAGAGGAACAGAATTCAGGGTCTCTGTGGATCAGGTAGAATCCATGCGCACCGAAGTACTCACCGGGAATGTCGGCGTCAGCGCGATGAAAAAGGTGGTTGAATTAAAAGAAGGCGAAGGAACATATGTTCAGAAAGGTGCTGTACCAACTCCACCCGTAAAGCTTCTCCCTCCACCTAAACTGGTAGATTACAAATCTATATATAAAGACATGCCTATTAAATTGTCCTTTGAGGAAATACCTGGACAATCATCAATAAGGGGGATAATTACAAAAGATATTGAAGGCAGGCATGTTCTTGATGAAAAAGTTATTAAAGATAAAGAAACTATGAATTTTTTCAATATTCCTGACGGCATTTATTACTTTTTTTGCCAGGGTATTGATGATTTAGGCATTGAGGGCTTCCAGTCTCAGTCCTATGAAATAAAGCTAAGGGCAAACCCGCTTCCTCCACTTATTCAATCGAAAGGGGATGAAGTTGAATTTATCGGAAAATCTGCCGAATTCATTTGGCTGAAAGTAAAAGATGCATCTAAATATCATCTGCAGGTTGCATCGGACAGAAATTTTGTATCTATACTTGAAGAAAAAAGGGATTACACAAAAGAGTCCTATAAAACCGGCACCCTTGAATACAATAATTATTATTTCAGAATAAGCTCTATTGGTGACGATGGTTATGAGGCCGGATGGTCAGATACGCTTCCTTTCCGCCTCATTCCTCCCCCGCCGTTTCCGCAGCTTGATAAACCAAAGGTTGATGAAAAAGAGATTTATCTTAAATGGCGTAATCTCGGCAAAGGTATAACCTATCATTTTCAAATTGCAAACGATGCAGACTTTAAAGGAATACTCCTTGATAAAAAGATTGATAAATCGGAGATTGCCTTCGAAAAACCTGCAGACCCGGGCATATATCATGTTCGCACAAGCAGTATTGACACAAAAGGTCGTGAAGGTGATTTCTCGCCGTCTCAGTCTTTTGAGGTAGAAAGGAAATTCCCTTACGGGATACTCGGTTTTTTCACAGCCGTAGGTATTGCGTTGCTGTTAGCACTATAAAAGGGATTTATCATCATGTCCGACAGTCTTCGGAAAATCCTTATTGTTGACGACGACCGGGATATACGTCTTTTACTGAACTTTATCCTTTCGAAGGCCGGATATACTGTGGTGCAAGCCGTAAACGGGGCAGAGGCACTTGAAATAGTAAAACAACACACATTAAACCTGATTATCAGCGATGTCAAAATGCCGGTAATGGATGGTTATGAACTTGTCAAAAAATTGAGAGAAGTCTCAGAGACATCAGGTATACCTATTCTGCTCCTTACCGGGAATGAACTGGTAAGGGTGTCACCGGAAGAACTTGAATATCCACCGGACGATTACCTTTCAAAACCATTCAACGCAGGGGATCTCATGCCAAAAATAAAAAAACTTCTCTCATCTCCTGAATAATGAAACTTAACGGCCAAAATGCTTCATGGAAGACCATGGCGCCGGTTGTGTTCATGGTGCTTGTCATCTTCGTTGAATATATCGGCCTCTTTAATGGCATAAATAATTATTTTTATGACCTTTTCTTCAGGCTTCGAGGATCTGGAGAATTATCAAATAAACCTATAATCATTGCTATAGACAACAAAACTCTTGAAAAACTCGGTAGATGGCCCCTGAAGAGGCTTTATTATGCGTCTCTTCTAAGATGGCTGAAAGAAGCTGACACGGTTGCCTTTGATATTATCATGACAGAGCCTTCAAAGGATGATGCAGCAGTTGCAGAGGCTATAAGGCAGCATGGAAAGGTAGTGCTGCCCGTCCTCATCGACGACGGGATTGCCATAAAATACCCTGTTATATCTTTTGCTCCTGACCTTACAGGACACGTCCATCTGGAACAGGACATTGACGGGGTTGTACGCGAGGTTTATCATACGCTCCTTCATGAGCGTACCCCCATAAAATCTTTTTCATCAGTCGTTTATGAGACTGCCACAGGTAAAACAGTAAGAAGAGTTCCTCATGAACATTTTCAAGGACAAAAAGCCAACATTGTCCAGCTTGACAGGATGAATATTAATTACTGCGGCGAGCCGGGCACATTCGAAAGAATAAGTTTATCCGATATTCTTGAAGGAATATATCCACCATCTTTCTTTAAAAATAGAATTTGCCTTATCGGCATCACTGCAACAGGTGTCGGCGATATCATGCTGACACCTTTTTCACAGGAGCGAAAAAATATGCCGGGCATTGAAGTCCATGCAAACATCCTCAACACCCTTCTTCTCGGAAATGCAATCCATATTACCCCTTATTGGGCAAGATGGCTTCTGGCTATTTTTCTTGCGCTTTCCTCTTCCCTTTTTTTCATAAAAATTAACGAACTGCGCGCAGCTATCTTGGCCTTAGGCATTCTTTTATGTATTGCAGTAATTATATATATACTGTTTTCAACGTTCAATGTCTGGCTTGCCCCTTCAATATTCTTTTTTACCGTTCTCTCTACCTTCATAATCGGCTATGCCTTCAAATTTAAGGATGCTGTTATCAAGCTTGACCTGGCATACATGACTGTTATACCTCACTTGAGGTGGTACAATTACATTGAGAACCAAAAACAATTCGATAAGGGAATAAGGGGATTGCTTACCCCTGGAGGTATTTACTCTAAAGCGCAACTTCTGTCTGATATTACAAGCCAACTCATTTTCGAAAAGGAGCTTACAGACAGAGCTATTTTCAGCGATATTCAGGCTGTAATTCTTTTCGGACCTGACAGGGCAACCGTCCTTGCAAATAACCTTGCAATTGCCTTATATAAAGAAAATTCACTTGATATGTCATCCATTGATGCAATGACAAAAGGGATGGCGCCTTTTATATTAGACAAACCTGATATTGACAGTTTCCTGGAGCGGCTCTACTCCGGTGATAATCGCATAACCTTTAACGTTTTTATCCCATTGCCGGAGAAAAGATACTTTAAGGTCGATGCGTCATTGCTCTCAATTGAAGAAAAAAAATATACCCTTTTTATATTTTCCGATATTACAAAAATTAAAGAACTGGAGATATTCAAGGGACATGTAGTCTCTCTTGTATCACATGAAATAAAAACACCCATGACATCCATACAGGGATTCGGTGAAATTTTATTCGACAGCCTTGAGGGAGAGATGAAAGAGTTCGCCGGTATTATCCATAGAGAATCGGAAAGGCTTATCCGGTTTCTGAACACATTCCTTGACATATCAAGGATTGAAGAAGGCAGGCAGATAATAAAGATTACATCCACTACCATTCCGGATATTGTGGAAGAAGTAGTGCTTGAGCTAAAAGCAATCGCCGGGGAAAAGAACATAACAATAGGTTCGGAAATACCTGGAGAAACAAATCCAGTGATGATTGATAGAGATCTCACCAAGCAGTGTCTTGTAAACCTTGTAGAAAATGCTATCAAATACAGCCCCCAGGGGGGAAATGTTACAATAAGGCTTATTGAAGACATTGAACAAATACAGGTTGATATTGTAGACCATGGGATAGGCATACGAGAAAAAGATATCGACAGGATATTTGATAAATTTTATCGGGCAGCATCCGATGGTACTGAGAATATAAAAGGCTCGGGCCTTGGTCTGACCTTTGTAAAAGAAGTGATAGAGGCACAGGGCGGGAAGGTGTCGGTAGAAAGCAGGCCCGGCAAAGGATCAAAATTCTCAATCATATTTTCAAAAAAAGGAGGGTTTGATGAAAAAAATTCTGATTGTAGACGATAATCCACATTTAATCACATACATGGGAAAAAAACTCAGTGAGGCCGGACATGAAGTTGTAACTGAATCAACGGGTATGTCAGCCGTTAATAGATTGGCGGATTATGCTCCTGATATTATTTTTCTCGATTATTTTCTTCCGAATATTAATGGCGATAAGCTTTGTCAGATTTTCCGTAAGATGGAGCATTTAAAAAATACATACATAGTTATCATGTCTGCCGCAGCAAAGGAGTTGGAGCTTAATCCAACAAAAATAGGCGCTAATGCTTCAATTGCAAAAGGGATTTTTAAAGAAACAGCCGAACATTTTTTCTCTGCCATAGCAGATGCGGAAAAACCCTTCAACGACAAGCAGGAGCATGAAATTATCGGTATTGAATCTGTGTACCCCCGACAGATGACTATAGAGCTTTTGCGAAAAAATCACCATCTACAAACAATATTGGACAGCATTTCAGAAGGGATAGTTGAGATTTATCGCGGACAGATTGTTTATGCTAATCCTGCTGCTGTAACAATTCTTGAAAAACAACAGGACATTCTTTTGGCAACTTATCCATCGGCTTTGTTTGACGAGCCCGAACGATCCAAGGTCGAATCAGTGATGGGATCAAATTGTGATAGCTGCATCACCATAAAAAGGAAGGGATCTCTGCAAACCGAAGATAAAATATTATCCATCAAAAAACTGCCGATTCAAGACGACAACAATACAATTATCTTTTTAATAGCTGATATCACAGAACAGACACGCGCAGATGAGGCAATACGGGTCTATCAAAACCATCTTGAAGCTTTAGTTGAAGAACGCACCAATGATTTGAAGCGCGCCAATGAAAAACTTCAACAAATTCAAAAGATGGAAGCCATTGGAATTATAGCAGGTGGAGTTGCCCATGACCTCAATAATATTCTGACAGGCATTGTAGGTTATCCCGATATTCTGTTACTTAAACTGCCGGAGGACAGTCCTTTAAGGAAGATTGTATTATCTATTAAGGAATCAGGGAAAAAGGCTGCGGCGGTGGTGCAGGATCTGTTGACCATGGCAAGAAGAGGGGTAACCATAAATGATATAGTCAATTTGAATACAATAATTTCCGATTATTTGAGCAGTCCTGAATATGAAAAACTAACATTTTTTCACCCGACAGTTTATTTAGAAACAAATCTTGATGGTAATCCGTTAAACATCTCAGGCTCTCCGATACATCTCTCAAAGACCATCATGAACCTGGTATCCAATGCAGCCGAAGCCATGCCCAACGGTGGCAAAATCCTTATATCAACTGAGAATATATATATGGAGAAGGGAATAAAAACAACTACCGGCAATAAAGAAGTTGCGGAAGGGGATTATGTGCTGCTTACTGTTTCTGATACCGGTGTAGGCATATCCCAGGAAGACATTGAGAAAATATTTAATCCTTTTTATACAAAAAAGATGATGGGGAGAAGTGGGACAGGCTTAGGGATGACAGTCGTCTGGGGTACAGTTGAAGATCATAAAGGATATATCGACGTTAAAAGTACTATAGGACAGGGAACAATATTTTTTCTTTACTTCCATGCGACAAGACAAGAACAAATAAAAAAAAGAGCTCAAATATCTATTGAAGAATATAAAGGAAAAGGCGAGTCGATACTGGTTGTTGATGACGTGGAAAAACAGAGACAAATGGTATCGATGATTCTGACAACATTAGGGTATTCTGTATCAACAGTTTCCAGCGGAGAAGAAGCTGTTGAATATACGAAAAATAATCAAATTGATTTAATCATTCTTGACATGGTTATGGATCCCGGTATTGATGGCCTTGAAACATTTAAACAAATCCATGAATTCCGTCCTGACCAGAAGGCTATTATAGCCAGTGGTTATTCCGAAGAAGAACATGTGGCAAAAAGCTTGAACTTGGGCATCGGACAATATATAAAAAAGCCATACACTTTAGAAAATATTGGTATAGCCGTAAGACAAGAGCTCGACAAAAACTGATATCAAATCTTCCCGGACTTCTGTTGAATGCGGGTTATATTAAGCCGTATTCAACTTCATGCATCTCTTTTATAAAAGAGACCTTTAAAAAATTCTAAAAATGCCGTCATTAAGCCTGCCCCGGAGTGCTGGTGCCCGCTTGCGGGTGATCCGGGGGTGGGAATATGTTTCCAGAAGTAAATGAACTACACCGAAGCAGAGCTGTGATGTATCTATTGATTGAATACACTGGATGTTGCTTGCACAAGTATGACAGAAAACGGCAATCAGGATCCTTTTGCAAAGGTCTCATAAAATAATTAGATTTTTTTTATTATTTTATTGATACAGTTCACCTTATATGATATTAAAATAGAATTATGTTACTTATTATTACATTTTATACTATTTTATTACTTATAATAACTATTTGAATATAACTCGACTGTTTGATTGCATGAAAAACAAATGCAAAAATAATCAAAATAAATCAAGGAGGAAATAATGAGTATTAAGACAATTGGTGTTTTAGGCGCCGGAACAATGGGAAACGGGATTGCCCAGATAGCTGCCCAGGCAGGCTATGACGTTGTAATGAGAGATATCGATGACAAATTTGTAGAAAAGGGCCTCAAGAGTATTGACAAATTTCTCGCTAAAAGCGTTGAAAAAGGGAAAATAACAGCAGAAGTCAAAGATGCTGTCATGGGAAAAATCAAAGGCACAACCAGGATGGAAGACCTGAAAGGCGCAGATTATGTTGTCGAGGTTGTTTTCGAAGACATGGATCTTAAGAAAAAGATGTTCAGCGAGTTGAATGAACTTACAAGAGAGGATGTAATACTCGCAACAAATACCTCTTCCATGTCTATCACCGAGATTGCAAATGCAACCACAAGGCCTGACAAGGTTGTGGGTATGCATTTCTTCAACCCTGTTCCCCTTATGCGCCTCGTCGAAGTTATTCGCGGTCACTACACAAGCGACGAGACCATTGCAGTCTCTTTAGACCTTGCAAGAACATTGAAAAAAGAGCCTATCGAAGTAAAGAAAGATATTCCCTGTTTTGTTGTAAACCGGCTCATGATGCCACATTTTGTTGAGGCCATGTGGCTACTTCAGGAAGGCATTGCATCAGCGGAAGATATCGACAAGGCTGCAAAACTCGGCCTTAATTACCCTATGGGCCCATTCGAGTTAATGGACTTGACAGGCATAGACATAGCTTACCATGTAGTTGAATATCTGCACAAAGAGATGAACAAGGAACTTAAATGGGTTGCTCCTCGCATTCTGAAAGATATGATAAAAGCGAATCGCCTTGGAATGAAAACAGGGGCAGGTTGGTACGATTATAACAAAAAATAGGAGGTTGGCATGATATACAACACATTGACAATCGAGAAAGAAGAAGGGGTTGCAATAGTCAGATTGAACAGGCCTCCGGTAAATTCTCTTAACTGTAAAGTCTATTGTGAGCTTTATGACTTATTTGCAGAATTTGAAAATGATGACGAGGTAAATGCTGTTATCCTTACCGGTACCGGCGAAAAGGCCTTTGCAGCAGGTCTGGATGTTAAAGAAGTGGCAGGGAAATCCATACCGGATTATTTAGAATTTGCACGGGTCTCCAGAATGTGTCTTGATAAGGTTGCAAGCATTCAGAAACCCACAATTGCCGCTCTCTTCGGTTTTGTTTTCGGGGGCGGATGCGAGCTTGCCCTTGCCTGTGATCTGAGGATTGCTGCAAGCGATGCAAGCATAGGATGCCCTGAGGTAAACCTCGGTATTATACCCGGCTCAGGCGGTACACAGAGACTCCCAAGGTTGATCGGCATCTCAAAAGCAAAGGAGTTGCTTTTCATGGGCGATACGGTGAGCGGTGATGAAGCATACCGTATTGGTTTGGTAAATAAAACTGTAGCAAAAGAAGCAGTGCTTAATGAGGCAAAGACCTGGGCCAAGAAGCTCGCAGCAAAACCGAAAGTGGCACTCAGCCTTCTCAAGAATGCCATTGATAACGGAATAAACATGGATCTCCAGTCGGCAATCACATACGAGAATAATTGCTTTGTCATTACTTATGTCTCAGAAGACGGAAGAGAAGGTTTTCAGGCATTTAACGAAAAGAGGAAACCCGTTTTCAAGGGTAAGTAATTTTAAGCGAATATGACAACCAATATAGATTGAGCTAAATAAATCAGGAGGTAGTTTGTATGAACAGTTTTACAAAAGCATATATACCCTACGGTGGTTACTATTCAACACCCTTTTGTCGCTGGCAGGGAAGCATGCAGCACGACAACTCTATCACTCTTGCCGCCGAGACAGCCAGGAGATGGTTCCTTGAAAAAAGAAAAATTGATCCTACTGTAATTGACTATCTTTACTTTGGCACTACTATTGCCCAACATCATTGGTTTTTCTCACATCAGTGGTCAGGCGCAATATTGACAGACGACAAGAAATTCGTGCCCGGACTTTTTATTCACCAGGCATGTTCAACTTCTACAACCATTCTTGCTCTTGCAGCTAAAGATATGGAACT
The DNA here is from genome assembly GCA_026388255.1 of Pseudomonadota bacterium. NCBI lineage: Bacteria > Pseudomonadati > Pseudomonadota > Pseudomonadota bacterium. The sequence goes on from JAPLKC010000088.1 coordinate 73,371, forward strand.
TGGAGCATACGATGTAGCTTATGGTCTTATGACTGACCGTTGCTCAAACGGGCCGCACACTACATGGGGCAACCCTCTCGGAAACGGCGGCGAGCCCTATGCAGAAAATTGGAATATGGACAACTTCGGCGGAAATCCTCGCGTGCCTGTCGCAATGGTAGAGACCGGTGAGAACGTTGCCAAAGAAATAGGCGCTACAAAAGAAGAATGTGATGCAGTAGTTTTAAAACGTTACGAGCAATATCAGGATGCTCTTGCCAATGACCGGGCATTCCAGAAACGCTATATGTTTGCTCCATTATGTACGGTCACTAAAAAAACTAAAAAGCTCGTAGAAATGGATGAGGGCTGGACTCCAACTACCGCTGAAGGGCTTGCAAAGCTGAAACCGGTTCGTCCGGGTGCAGTCCATAGTTTTGGCGCACAGACATTCCCTGCCGACGGCAACTGCGGCATTATTGTCACAACCAAGGATAAGGCAAAAGAGTTAAGCACAGATCCTAAGATAGAAATACAGATCATCTCCTACGGCTTTGCAAGAACAAAACCGGCATTTATGCCTGCAGCCCCGGTACCTGCTTCAGAAATGGCTCTTGCCAATGCAGGCTTGAAGATTGGAGACATTAAATCGTTCAAATCACATAACCCCTTTGCAATCAATGACGTTAACTTTGCCAAAAAATTCGGTGTAGATGTTATGAAGATGAACAACTACGGATCATCCCTGATCTACGGTCATCCACAGGGACCGACAGCGGGAAGGAGCATTATTGAGATGATAGAAGAATTGACTGTTCTCGGCGGTGGTTACGGCCTCTTTACCGGTTGTGCTGCCGGCGATACCGCTGCAACTTTAATTGTAAAAGTAGGCTGATAAGGTAATTCGCGGGGAGATGGATCTCAGACTCCATCTCACATTACATGGGCCGTTCTTTCCTCCGAGGAACGGCCTTTTTTTACTAAAACTTTTAAAGATGTTGTGTTCTCACTTTTTTTATATGAATATGGGCTTCAAATATATGTTTTTTAAGCATCTCTCGCAGTTCAAATCAATTAATCAGGAGGTAGTTACATGAAAACTTTTACAAAGGCGTACATACCCTACAATGGCTACTATTCAACACCATTCAGCCGCTGGCAGGGAAGCATGCAGAATGAAAATGCAATTGAGTT